>JAFASL010000637.1 GCA_019244535.1 Alphaproteobacteria bacterium | reverse complement strand
AGGTCAGCAGCCGCTTCCACCATGGCGAGCCGATCGAACCGATCTTGTGTGATTGCGGGATGAACACCCGGCACGAGCCGAAATGCACGAGATTGTCACGGGCGGCCGAATACCCGTTGGCGGGATCGTTGGGATCGTTCGGCCGCCGATTGGTTCCGTACCACACGACATATTCCGCTTTATCCGTCTGCAGCCGTGAAGACGTGGCGCCGGTGGTCTCTTCCGGCTCGGAGATGCCACGCACTGGAGGCTGGTCTAGGAGGTCGAGCAGCTTGGTCCCATCTGGAGTGCCGAGGCCTGTTACGGCGTCCCATCCGGGTCCCGCGGAATAGCTTTTTTCGGGACCCTTGTCCTCACCTCGCTGTACCGGAGAGCTTAGCAGCGTCTCTTCGGGTCCTTCGCTCGGCACCGAGCCGGACCTTGTCTGTTCCAAGATCTGTTCGATCTGCCCCGCCTCAGGCAGGCTGAGCCGCCGCGCGGCGTCGACCGCCAGGCGCAGAAGACGACCCGCTTCGTCTCGGTCGCCGTTGGCTCCGCGTTGCAGCAAGCCGATCGCGAGGTTCGCGCGCCCAACGAGCAGCTCGCGCGCGTCGCCGAGCTGCTCATAGACCGGCAGCTCCTCGTCGGTGCGGATTTTCAGCGCCTCGTCGGGTTGGCCGCGGGCCTGCAAAATGTCGGCGATTTTGCCCATCGTCAGGGCGCGCTCGCGCACGCAGAAAACAGCAAAAACAGCCAACCGCTGTCGCCGCGTCGGCCAGTTCTTCGCCTGCAAGCGGTGCTCGGATGCTACTCCCAGGGACTGCGCGGCCGCATCGGCCGGCGCCCGGCTTGCGGGACCGAACCGCCATAGGAAGAGCGGCGGAAGGCGCTCGGCGGCGCGGTGGCAAAGGCTTGGCTGCGCGGCGGCTGCAGCAATGCTACGCCGCTCGGACGCAGCACGACGACCAGAACCACGCCGGTAACAAAGCCGCCGACATGCGCCCAGAACGCCACCCCCGGCTGCCCCGGGGCGGCCATCAGGCCGCTGACCAGCTGCATCGTGAACCACAGACCGAGCATCATCCAGGCCGGCACATTGACGATGCGGAAGAAAATCACGATCCAGATAAAGCAGCGCACATTCGCGCCGGGGTGGAGCAGCAGATAGGCGCCGAGGACACCGGCAATCGCGCCGCTCGCTCCGACCATCGGGATGTGCGAGGTCGGGTTCGCGAATGCCTGGGCCAGCGCCGCAACGATGCCGCAAGCCAGATAAAGAAACAGGTAGCGCGCGCGGCCGAGAACGTCCTCTACATTGTTCCCGAAGATCCACAGATAGAGCATGTTGCCGATCAGGTGGAACCAGCCGCCGTGCAGGAACATGCTGGTCAGCACCTTGGCGCCGGGCGCCAGGACCTGATAGCTGCGCGGCGGATGCCAGAGCCCGAAGAGCTCCGCCGGAACCATCCCGTAGCTGTAGAGGATGACGCGCTCGTCATGCCCGAGCTGCCACAGAAACGCGCCGACGCACGTGCCGATCAGCGCGAAAGTGAGGATCGGCGCGCTGACAGTCGGATTGTCGTCAGAAATCGGGACGGCAAATATCATGCCGAGGGCGCGCCTGCGGCATGGACACCGCGGAAGGCGAGAGGGTGGTCAGGAGCCAACAAGCCCCAGCTGCGGGCTCGACGCTTCGGCAAAACGGCGCCTCGGGATGCGGCCGGCCAGCCGCGCGAGGCGGCCGGCTTCCACAGCGGCTCGCATCGCGGCCGCCATCCGGCGCGGATCGTGGGATTGGGCAATGGCGGTATCGACCATCACCGCGTCGCATCCGAGCTCCATCGCCAAGACGGCGTCGGAAGCCGTCCCGATACCCGCATCGAGCACCACCGGGACGGTGCTGCGCGAGCAGATGAGCTCGATCGCCGCGGGATTGGCGATACCCATGCCCGAGCCGATCAGCGAGCCGAGCGGCATCACCGCCGCACATCCGACATCCGCCAATTTCTGGCAGCTCACCGGGTCTTCGTTGCAGTAGGGGAGCACGGTAAACCCCTTGCGAACCAATTCGTCCGCCGCATGAACCAGCTGCTCGACATCGGGATAAAGCAACTCGCGGTCGCCGATCAGCTCGAGCTTGACCCAGTTGGTTTCGAGTGCTTCGCGAGCGAGCTCGGCCGTCAGGATGGCGTCACGCGCGGTGACGCACCCGGCGGTGTTCGGCAACAGCCGGTAGCGGCCGCCGAGAACGTCGACGAGGCTTTCGGCATACCCTTCAAGACTGATCCGCCGGATCGACGCAGTGACCAGCTCCGCGCCGCTCGCTTCGAGGCAATCCAGCATCACCTTCTGGTTCGGATATCGCGCGGTGCCGACAATCAGGCGGGAGGAGAACGTCGTGCCGGCAATAACGAAGGGATCAGTCATCGGCTGTTGTTCCTGCGGGGATAGGTTCGCCTCAGCGCCTCCCCCAATATGGGCGCTGCATCGGCCATTTCAGGCCAGGATCCGAAGCACGGGTCGGCAGCGATCATTTACCGTCAGCCTGGGCTCAACCGCCGGAGAATGGGCGAACGATTTCGACGTCATCATCGGGTCCGAGGGACTGCGACGACCAATCGGAACGGCGTACGACCGAACCGTTGATCGCGACAGCGAGAAACCGGGTTGTCGGGTCAATGCCGCGGGAGTCCAACAGCTCGCTCACGGTCTTCGCCGCGACGTCTTCTGTCACCCCGTTGACCCTGAGCTGCATCATCGGGCTCCTGCGGAGACGGTACGACGGATCGCCGCCGAGGGTTGCGGAGCATCATCATCGAACCGCTCGGGTGTGAACGGCCGGGCCGCCTCGGCCAAGCGGCCGGTCAGGACGTAGGCGCTGACTACCTCGGCCGTCAGAGGTGTCAGAAGAATCCCGTTACGGTGGTGCCCGGTAGCGAAGACCAGCCCATCGATCCCGCTCGGACCAAGGATGGGAGCGTCATCCCGCGAGCCAGGACGGAAGCCTACCCAGGTTTCGGCCACCGGAAGCTCCTCTATCGCCGGCATTGCGCGCCAAGCGCCCTCGATCAGGGCCAGTAGGCCGCCTGCCGTGATCGTGTCGTTAAAGCCGTGTTCCTCGACGGTCCCGCCAATCACGAGCCGCCCGTCCCGGCGCGGCACCAAGTAGCCCCTCGGAAGCCATAAAACATGCCGTAACAGCGGGTTTGCCGGGTCCATGCTCAACGCCAGCATCTGCCCCTTTACCGGACGGACAGGCGGAAGACGAGCGGCCGGTATGCCGGCGATTTCGCGCGACCAAGCTCCCGCGGCGAGAACGACGACGTCGGCATGTTCGCGGCGATCATCAGTCGCGACGGCGGTCACCCGCCCATTGGTGATCTCCACCTCTCGGGCAGCGGTATTCTCGTGGATTACGGCGCCTGCCTTGCAAGCTGCCTTGGCGAGAGCCTGGGTCAGCTGACGGTTGTCGACTTGATGGTCCCGCGGGCTGAAGACCGCGCCGGGGATGCCGGGCCGCAGGTGCGGCTCTCGCCGGCGCGCCTCGACACCCGACAGCCACTCCAGGTCGAGCCCAAGGCCTTTTTGGAAATCATAGGTGAAGCGCAGCTGCTCGGAATCGTCGCGCGTCAGAGCCACGACAATCGTGCCCTCGCTGCGATAGCCGACGGAAATGCCCGACGACGCCTCGAGTTCGCGCGCAAAATCCGGCCACATTCGCTGGCTCTCGAGGTTCAAACCGAGTAGCGCCTCTTCGCCGGGCTCGGTCTCGACCGCGGCAGCCAGCATTCCCGCAGCCGCCCAACTGGCACCCCGTCCGGCCTCAGCTCGGTCGTATACGCCCACCTGACAACCTGCTCGGGCCAGCCTCCAGGCGATGCCCAACCCGATGACCCCAGCGCCGATGACAACGGTCTTCGGGCGAAACGACGAGACGGCGACGGACGACGTGATGACGGACTCCCTTCGCCGGGCGAGCCCGGCCAGGTTCAGTGGGTTTGATCTCAGCCGATGCCGCTGCGCAACTTCTGCTGCGCGGCGCCCAGCACCCCAGCCACGCGGGAATTTCGGACCAAGGCGTTGCCGGCGCAAGGACTTTGTTAGGCTGGGCTGCGTTGTCGGGGGCGCAGGAGACGAAGAGCCGATCAGCTAAACTCCAGGAATGTAAATCGCTGCTTTAACATATGTAGCCTACCCGTTAGGTTAGTTGCACTCGATTGCTGGTCGCCCAACCATGGCGCATATCCTGATCGTAGAAGACGACGCAGACGTGCAAAACGTCGTGTTGGAATTTCTGGCGACGCTCGGCCACAAAGTGACCTCCGCCTCATCGGCGGAACAGGCACGCGGTCTGCTCGAAGGCGAGCCGGTTGATCTCGCGCTCGTCGACTGCCTCATGGGCGGAGAGCAGGGGAATTCGCTCGCGGAATACGCCTCGGCGCTGGGCATCCCAACAATCCTGACCAGCGGCGATCCCCAAAACATCGAGACGGGTTCGGAACATCCTTTCCCGTTTTTAGCAAAGCCGTTTCGATTGGCCGATCTCGAGGCACTGATCGAGCAGATGTTGCCAAATCGGGGGCCTGAGTGACCGCGCTAGTCAGGTCGCAAATTCGGAGCGGCTAGAGGAGCGCCCTTCTGCCGACCGCGGTACCTAGCGGAATGTAACCGGCAAGGTCGGTCAAGTTCGGCCGATCGAAGATGACGAGCGTGCCGTTTTGGATCTCGGCGAGCCGTCGCTCGCGAAGTCCATCGAGCGTCCGCGCGACGTGGACTCGCGACAGGCCGGCCGCGTCGGCCAGCTCCCGACGTTGTAACGGGAAGGGGCAGGTCGAGCCACCATTTACCATGCCGCGCTGCCGCAGCCGATCGAAGGTTTCGAGCATCAGATACGCGATCCGCTGTTCGGCGGTGCTGCGGCCGAGCAGCGCTAGCCGGACGTCCATCCGCTGCTCCTCCTCGACCCGGGTCTGCAGCACGTTCAGGGCCAGCGCGGGATGTCCTGCGAACAGATCCGAGAAGCCTTTGCCTTGGAGTACGCAAAGGGTTGCCGTGGTAATCGCCTGCACGGAGTGTTTGATCCTGCCCAGCACTACCGAGGCCATTCCCACCGTGTCTCCGGGAAGCACGATATCGAGGATCTGACGCGCGCCGCTCGGGAAGCGGTGGTATCGGATCGCCCATCCCTCGAAAAGCGTATAGACCGGCCCTCCGACCTCGTCCTCGCGAATGATGTCGACCCGCGGCGCGACGACGATGTGGTCGGTCTTCATCTGCGTGATGAAGATGAGCTCGTTATCCGAGAAAGGTCTGAACACGCTCCTCCGCCGGAGCGGACACAGGTCACAACGCACGAACATCGGCGCGGCTCACCTCCCAGCCGGCGGTTCATACCTGTCAACCAACTTAGGAGCAGCTAAATTCCGCAGCAAAATCAAAGAGATTAGCAACGTAACCAGCCACGTCAAAAAAGCCCGTCTTTTGCGCTCAAATAAGCCGGGTCGATATCAAATGTTGCGGAATTTCTCCGGCTGCCGTTACATTGGAACAACGCTGGCATGCCCGGAAAACGGGTGGTCGGATAGTTGGGAATCCTGATTCGGTCTCCCTTACTCGGCGCGCCCTCGGGTAATCTCGAAGGCATAGTCGATCAAGTCGGCACCAAGCGCGGCGAAGTGGGCGCATCTCCGGTCGGGCACTGGCTCTCGCCGGAAGCGGTCGTAGAGTTGCAGAAAAACAATGCCCGAGCGGAATACCGCCAGGGTCCGGTAAAAGGTGAAGTCGGCGACGACACGGTTGGTGAGGCCCAGATAGGCAGCAAGAACCTCCGCGCGACGCCAGAACCCGGGCTGCGCGGTCGGCATCTGCCGCACGCGACGCAGGCAGGCCGGGTCGCCGGGTTCGACCCAGTAGCTCAGCATCACCGCTAGATCCCACAGCGGGTCGCCGCGAGTACCCATGTCCCAATCGATCACGGCGACAGGAGCAAGCGTCTCCGGGTCGAGGATCATGTTGTCGAGCTTGAAGTCGGAGTGAATGAGGCTCGGCGGCGCGTCCGCCGGCACGCGTCGGCGCAGCCACCGGACGATCTCAGAAGAGACCCGCGGGTCGATCAGATCGGCGACCGCGGCGGCGCGAGCGGTCCAGCCTTCGACTGTGCGGGCAAGGAAACCCGCTGGACGGCCGAGTGTCTGCAAGTCGACCTGCGCTGGATCGATCGCATGCAACGCGGCGAGAGCCTCGACCAACTGCCGGCTCAGCAATGCGCCGACCTCTGCGCGGCCGGCCAGCTCATCGGGGAGCATATCCCGGATCAGCAAGCCGGGGCGGTATTCGATGAGTTGGAAGGGCGCCCCGAGCACGTGCGGCTCTTCGCAAAAGAGGATCGCCCGCGGGGCCAGTGGATATGCCCGCCACAGCGAGGACAGAATGCGGAATTCTCGCGCCATATCGTTGGCGCCGGCCGGAAGCGGTCCCGCCGGGGGCCGGCGCAATACAGCCGGCTTGCCGTCGATCTCGACCAGATAATTCAGATTGCCAAAGCCGCCGGCGAACTGCCGAGGCCGGCCGCGGCCCAGGCCGATCCCGCGGCCCTCGAGATAACGCGATAGAGCGGTCCAGTCTTGAGGGACGGTGTCAATTGCCTCGCTGAATTTGTCGGGGAGCACGGTCATTCCGTTAACGCGGCCGCCGGTATCGTCAACACCCCGGTCCCAGGATGACGAAGCGGTCCGGCGTCGGCAATACGATGTGATATTCGTAGCGGTAGAACGTGTATGGGACATCAGTTCATGATCTCGGGTTCGCGGCGCAATCGGGCATTCGGCGCAGCTCTCTTTGCGCTCGTCTTTGCGACACCGGCCTGCGCAACGGAGCCGGATCCCGATCGTTTCAGGGCTGAAATCGACGCCTTCATTGCGCGGCTCGGACCGAGTTCGAATGGCGCGGTCACCTGGGCCGGTTCGGATCCGTACGAGGTACGGCGCGACGGCGAGGGATTGGCGGCGGTTATCGCGAATGCCCGATTGTCGCTGAACACACCGCAGTCCAGCGAGCTTACCCTCGACCGCATCGAGATCAGGGAGATCGCCAGAATGGAGGGTGGCGAGCTGGTCGAGCTCGCGCTCGCATTGCCAAAAAGCATGATTCTCAACGACCCGGATGGCGCCGAAACCAAAATCGAGCTGCAAAATGCAAAAGCGCGTACCGTCATGGAAGCCGTGTCGGGGCGCGGGCGCGAGACGGTCATTGAGATTGCCGGCGCGCGCATCGAGCAAGCCAGAACCGGAACATGGGTGAGCCTTGGGCCGCTCTCGATGTCCTCCAAGCTCGTCGCAGAGCCGAATGGCGGCTGGAGCGGGCCGGTTGAATTCGACGCGAGAGACATCGAATACTTCCTGCCGCAAGCTCCGGTCGGCGGCAGCATCGATCAGATCTCATTCGTCGGCAAAAGCGCCGGGCCCAGGCTGAAGGAATTGGACAAGCTGCGCGACGCCGTCGATCGGCTGCAAGCCGAAGACGGCAAATCGCCGCAAGCGCGCGGCGCCGCGTTCTTGGCGGCGCTCCCGACGATTTCCGAACCGTTCAGTACGATTCGAGGTCAGCTCGTTGTAAAGGGTCTCGCGGTCAGAGCCGTCACCGGCGAGAAACTGGTCGCCGTTGCGAAGGCCGGTAGCACTGCCGAGATCACCGGGCTGGATACCCATGAGGCGGCGTTGCGGTTCGGCATTTATCAAGAGGACCTCGAACTCGCCCCATCAATTCTTGAAAAATGGAAGGTCCCCCGCCGCGCGATGCTCGATATCGGGCTTGTCGATCTCGGGACGCAGCCGCTGAAGGATCTGCTCAGCGCGCTCATTACCGCGACCGACGAGCAGGCATCAGGAGAGAGCGAGAGTAATGTGTACAAACAGTTGGCGCTTCAGCAGGCCCTCGGAGCGGCGGCAAAGCTCAACCCGACCTTTCACATTTATGACATCACGGTCGACACCGAGGACGTCGGGCTGAGCCTGACGGCCGAAGCCAAAGGTTCGCCGCTCGCGCCAAAGGGTTACACCGCCGCCGCAGACGTAATTGTCCGCGGCTTTGACGAGATCCCGAAGCTGAGCGGCGGGATCCCCTTCGCCGAGTACCTTCCGGTGCTCAGGGAGATCGGGACCGAAGGGACAGCGCCGGACGGGACGCCGCGGCTGCAATTCCACCTCACTTCGGCGGCGGGGCAGTGGATCGTGATCAACGGAAACGACGTCAGCGCCTGGTTCGACGGAACCCAAGCGGCGGCAGGTCAGCAGCGGGTGCTGAAACCCACCGATCCACCGATGCGCGGAGCCGACGTTGAGAGCGTGCAGCGCGCCCTTGCAGCCGCTCAAATGCCGGTCGCGCAGGATGGCGAATACAATTCGGCGACAGCCTCCGCGGTCGCGCGTTTCCAGAAGGAGAAGGGTCTCAATGTCAGCGGCGTCGTGGACACTGCGACGCGGCAGCGGCTCGGCGGGTCGGGTGACCCGCTGCGCCGAGGTGGTCGAAATTGACGCGGCGGTATGATCAGTCGCACGCGCAGCGCAGGAGTTCACAATGGATAAAGTTCATCCGGACGCCAATGCCGCGCTCGCCGGCCTGTTAAGGAATGGCATGACGATCATGTCAGGCGGGTTCGGCCTTTGCGGGGTTCCGGAGGCGCTGATCGCGGCGATCCGGGCTTCTGGGGTCAGCGGGCTGACTGTGGTTTCGAACAACGCGGGCATCGACGGAGCGGGCCTTGGTGTGCTCCTCGAGAGCCGGCAGATCCGCAAGATGGTCTCGTCCTATGTCGGCGAGAACCAGCTCTTCGCAGATCTTTATCTCAGGGGCGAACTCGAACTCGAATTCAACCCGCAAGGAACGCTTGCCGAACGCATACGCGCCGCCGGCGCCGGCATCCCGGCGTTTTTCACCAAGACCGGCGTCGGCACGTTAGTTGCGGAAGGAAAGGAAATCCGCGACTTTGATGGTGAAAGCTATGTGATGGAGCGCGGCCTCTTTGCCGATGTGGCGATCATCCACGCCTGGAAAGCCGATCGGGAAGGCAACCTCGTTTATCGGAAAACGGCGCGCAACTTCAACCCGGTGATGGCGACCGCCGCGCACGTCACAGTGGCGGAAGTCGAGCATTTGGTCGAGCCCGGAGCGATCGATCCCGACCAGATCCACACGCCCGGAATTTTTGTCAAACGCCTCGTGCTCTGCTCCCCTTACGAGAAGCGCATCGAGCAACGCACGGTGCGCAAGCGGGGCGGTTGACCCAGAGGAGAGAACGACATGGCCTGGTCACGAGACGATATGGCGCGCCGCGCGGCGGCCGAGCTTGAAGACGGCTTTTACGTCAATCTCGGCATCGGCATCCCGACCTTGGTGTCGAACTTTATCCCGCCTGGGATCACGGTTCAGCTGCAGAGCGAAAACGGGATGCTCGGTATGGGCCCGTTCCCGTTTGAAGGCGAGGAGGATGCGGACCTGATCAACGCCGGCAAGCAGACCATCACCGAATTGCCGACGACGAGCTATTTCGACAGCGCGCAATCCTTTGGCATGATCCGCGGCGGGCACGTCGACCTGTCGATCCTCGGTGCGATGCAGGTCGCGGAAAACGGCGATCTCGCGAACTGGATGATCCCCGGCCGCATGGTCAAGGGCATGGGCGGCGCGATGGACCTCGTCGCCGGGGTAAAGCGCGTGATCGTGCTGATGGAGCACACCGCGCGAGGCGAACCGAAGCTGCTGCACCGCTGCACGCTTCCGCTGACCGGCAAGGGGGTGGTCGATCTGGTGATCACCGACCTCGGCGTGTTCGCGATAGGGCACGCAGGCATGACCCTGGTCGAGCTGGCGCCCGGCGTGCCGCTCGACGAAATCCGGCAGAAGACCGAAGCGTCGTTTACCGTGCGCGACGGGCTCGGGTGAGCCCTTGCCGGCGACCGCGGAGTTGCTAATGTGCACCGGACCCGGCTCGCCAGCCGGACCCGGCGCATTGCTGTGAGGCTCAGAAGAACTGCCAGGTGCCGTCGGTCGGGCTTTGATCGACACCGGGCACGGTGTAGTCGCACACACCCTGCGGGAAGATCGTCTTGAGTTGGGCCGCTTCGGTGGTCGTAAATGTCACTTTATATTCGTGCAGGTTGATCGGTTTCAGCCGGCACTTGAGGACATTGTTCTCCAGCGGCTCGCCGGCAACCATCCGCGGCGTCGAGAATGCGGGATATAGCTGATTACAGGTTGTCGCTCCCGTGTAAACCTGTAGCTGGGCAATTTTGACTGTGCCTTGGTTGGTGAAACACGCATCGACCAGGTCGCCCGGCTTCGCGCGATTGATCTTAGCGGCGATCGACGCATTCGATGGGTCGGCGATCAGGTCCGTCAGCCATTCGTCCATCTGCGTCAGGGCGTGACTCAAGACGGGACTGGTATCGCTGAAGAGCCCGTTGCCGACGGGGGCAGGCTGGCCATTCTCGACGAGCATGACCTGATTATCGAAGTTCCCGTTCGCGTCCACCAGCCGCTGGCGCATGGAGAAGGAATGGAAGCGCGAGTGAACCTCGTTCCCGTTCTCGGGCTGGTCGACATAGCCGCGATAGTCAATTATCGGCGTGTGCTTCAGGCCGAGGCCGCCATAGGTGATCCGCCCGGTGTCGTAAGCGGCATCGATGGCGCCGATGTCACCGACCGTGCGGGTTGTGACGTAGTTCCCGTCGTTGTCATAGCCGCCGATGTTCTGGTTGAGATCCAGGAACTGTTGCTTGCTGATCGCGCCCATGTTGAGGGCTTCCAGCCCGTATTGGACTCCGACATTATCGATCGGCCGCCGCGCAAACCCGGTCGCCGGATCCCGGCCGAACACATTCACCAAATGGTCGTAGAGGTCGCAGCGTATTCCGGTCGGGTTCGTCTTTGCATCGTATTGGACGCTCTTGGGGATGACCATCGCATTGCACGTCCCGCCCTGCGCCTTGGTACGGATCGCGTTGGGCGGGCCGATCGTCGCCAGCGTCGTGACCGTCGGATAGCCGGTGGCGGCCTCGATCTGCGCGTCGGTCCAGGTGAGCGTCGTTCTGTTGTGCAGGTAATAGTAAAAGATATCCGCATCGGTGATGTTGTTGACCATCGCCGCGACGACCTCGGGGAACGAGCACCCCATGACGAGCCCGTCCAACAGGCCGGGATACTCATCGGCGATCGGGTGGCCCGCTTCGGTGCCGCCGGAGCAACCGTACCCGATCGTGAACTCCACCGGCCCAAAGTTCTCGATGAAGCGCGCTCTGACCATCGCCACCGTCTCGGCCGCGATCAGATCCCCACATTGATTGCCGTAGACATTCAGACTGGAGGCCGCGATGCCGTACCCTTGCCGCAGCATCAGATCTTCCAGGATGCCGCCATTCCCGATGCTCGCTCCTTGAATGTACCAGCCGCCGACGCAGCCGCCACCCAGCGTATAGACGAGGCGCTGGTTCCAGGCGGCCGGCGGATTGAACGGGGTCGGCGTCTTCTCGGTCGTCGGATCGTGAAGAACCGCCGTTTCGTATATGCCGCGATTGATTGTTCCGGTTTCGACGCGGACGATGTACGGAACGGTTTTGCCCTGGCTCGTCGTCGTCTGCGCGAGGTCCGCCGGATAGCTGGTGAGGCTCGGCAACGGCTGAAACGTGCCCCCGGTCGTCCGATAGACATAATCAACCCGGGTGGCGATCGAGCAATCCGCATCAAGTGCCGGCCCCAGCGTGTTATTCGAAGCCGGCAGCTTGAAGAGCTGGGTCATGCAATAGAACGGTTCTTCGTGAGGACCAGAGAAAATCGGCCCGGTAATCGGGTAATTCGTCAGAACAAGTTGCGCCGACCGATAGGCCTGGTTATTGCGGCCAATCGCTTTCGCGGTCAGGACATTCTTCCCGAGCGCCAATCCTGTGACTAGCCCGAGAAGCGAGTTTTGCCCCGCCTCGGACCGGAAGGCGCTGGTTACGGCCTGGCCATTGAGACTTATGACTAAATCATTGCTCGGCACGTTGGGCGGCAGATCGATGCGAAGCAAAACGGTGCCGCCGCTCACCGCGTAGGGTGGGGAGGAAAGCGCGACGATATCGAAGTCTTGGTTTCCGTCCGCCATGGCACCCGCCGGCAATCCGGTAAGCAGGCCGGCACAAAAGAAACCTGCGAGATACCGCAAAGATGAGCCCGCCAGCTTCTTCATCGGATTCCCCCCTTTTATCGAGCAGGCGCCAGGATGGTCGGCGGCCGCGTGAAAGCAACAAATCCGTTCCGAAATTTTCCGAAATCCGGCAAGATCAGGTAGTTAGAAACGAAAACCGAAGCCGAAGCATGCTCCATCTCATGCGTACGGCGGCCGGAGGAACTGCGCCATGGACGTGCCCGCGTCGCCCCAGGTTTTCCTGTTCGAGGATTTCTGTTTCGACCGGTATCGCGGAGACCTGTTCCGGCGTGCCGCTGACGGAGCGTTCACCGCGGTGGCGATCAGCTCACGCGGGCTCGCCATCCTTCGCGTGCTAATCGAAAGAGCGGGAGAGGTTGTCACGAAAGACGAAATTATCACTGCGGTGTGGCGCGGAATGGTGGTCGACGACAGCAACCTGACCGTTCAGATCTCGGCGCTTCGCCGGGCCCTCCAACACGGGCCGCCCAACGTCAGATGCATCCAGACCGTACCCGGGCGCGGCTATCGCTTTGCCGCGCCGGTCACATCCGCCGCCACACGGACGCCAATCGCGCCAGCGAGGAAGGCGAACGCCGATTGGGCGGCGCCAGGCGCCCCGGTCGCGGCACCCCGGCTCTCGATTGTCGTGCTGCCCTTTACCAATCTCAGCAACGACCCCGATCAGCAATATTTTGCCGACGGGATGACTGACGATCTGACGACGGACCTTTCGCAGATCACGCATATGTTCGTGATCGCGCGCAACACTGCGCTCATCTATCGAAACAAGCCGATCGCCGCGAAGCAAATCGGCCGCGAACTCGGCGTGCGTTATATCCTCGAAGGCAGCGTCCAGCGCTTGGGCAGTCGAGTCCGCGTCAATGCCCAGCTGATCGAAGCCGAGAGCGATGCGCATATATGGGCCGAGCGGTTCGATGGCGATACGAGCGATCTATTCGCTCTGCAAAACGAGATCTCCACCAGGATCGCCGTCGCCCTCAACCAGGAGCTGACCGCTACGGAGGCCGCTCGTCGGACCGAGCGTCCCGATGTATTGGATTACATCCTCCGCGCACGCGCCGCCTATGGTAAGCCGATATCGCGCGAACGGAATGTCGAAGGCATCAGGCTCTTAGAGCTCGCCTTGGCGCTCGATCCGCATTCCGCCGAGGCGCAGTGCATGTTGGCGGGCGCGCTGGCGGGTCACGTGCTCAACGGCTTGAGCGAGGCGAGGGAGGCCGATCTCGACCGGGCGAAACGCCTGAGCGAACAAGCATTGGCGGCCTCATTTCGCAGCCCGATGGCGAATATTGCCAAAGCCCACTTGCTGCGTGCGCAGCGCCGATACTCGGAAGCCATTTCTGAATACGAGACCGTGCTCGCGTACAATCGCAATTATGTTTATGCTTACTTTGCCATGGGCAAATGCAAGTTCTACACCGGCTCTATCGAGGAGACGCTTCCGCTCGTGGAGCGAGCCATACGGCTCAGCCCTCGTGATCCCGAACTCGGGATCTGGTACAAACAAATCGGGCATGTGCATTTGCTACAATCGCAGCCGGACGAGGCGGTCGTCTGGCTCCAAAAGGCGCGCAACCATACGCCGGAACATCCGACGATCCGCGGCGATCTCGCCTCCGCTTACGCCCTCAATGGCGACACCGAGCGCGCCGCCGCCCAGCTCGCTAAAGCTCGCCGACTGAGCCCGGACGATCGTTATTCGAGCGTCGCCCGGTTAAAGAAGGTCAGAAACTTCGAACTCCTGACACCACAGATCTGCGCCTTGTCCGAAGCCACTTATTATGCCGGCCTGCGCAAAGCCGGCTTGCCGGAGGCGTGAAAGGAGCAACAGCAGTAAGGAAGGTCCGCGGCTTCCGGCTCTCGGGCTGACGCGAGGGTGGGATCGACCGGCCCGCGAGCTTGTGTTAACGTTCGCTCGTCTGGCTGCCGCGAACACTCAGAGCGCATCGTGCCTGCATCGTCGCGCGACCTTCGCCTCGATTTTTTTCGCGGAATTGCTCTGATTTTCATCTTCATTGATCACATTCCAGAGAACGTTCTCGGCTATTTCACGATCCAAGCGGTTCAATTGTTCGATGCGGCGGAGATTTTTATCTTTATCTCTGGTTATACTGCTGCCCTCGTCTACGGGCGGATCCTTGCATCACAAGGGCCACTATTCGCGACGGCTCGGATTCTCGGCCGCGCCTGGCAGCTTTACGTCGCACACGTGTTTTTGTTTGTCTTATTCATCGCTGAGGTGTCGTACACGGTGGCGACCTTCAACAATCCCATGTACAACGACGAGATGGGGGTCGCTGATTTCCTGGAGCAGCCGCATATCGCGATCGTCAAGGCGTTGCTGCTCCAGTTTCAGCCCACGTTTCTTGCTATTCTGCCGTTGTATATCGTTCTTTTGGTTGTGTTCCCGCCAGTTCTGCTTGGATTGCGCCGCCACGCTCTACTGATATTGCTTCCCTCTGCTCTCCTATATCTTATCGTGCAGATAACGAACCTTTCCGTACCAGCCTACCCGGAGGGTCAGGTGTGGTTCTTCAACCCGCTTGCGTGGCAGTTTCTGTTCATTGCCGGGGCTGCTCTGGGCGTGCCCGACCGGCGCGAGTGGCGGCGGGCGCAGCGGGCGGTTCTGCCGCTGGCGCTGGTCATTGTCGCGACAGGGTTCGTAATCAAGTTCACCTGGATAATCCACGGGATCTGGGACCCGTTTCCTGCGATTTTTCTGAAAGAGCTGTGGCCGCTGAGCAAGAGCAGCTTGTCCCCGATCAGACTCGTCTCTTTTTTCGCTATGGTCGTCATCGTTACCGCCCTTGTACCCGCCGGGGCGGGATTTCTGCGCTCGCCTGTTGCCAGACCGGTGATATTATGCGGCCAACAATCGCTCGAGATCTTCTGTCTAGGCATTCTTCTTTCGGCACTCGGACATTTCGTACTCTCCGAGTTTGATTCGGCAATCGGCATTCAACTCCTCGTTAATCTTGCCGGCATTCTCGCAATGTGCCTTACTGCGAGCATGATCAACTGGTACAAAACCAATAGTCGACGAGGGGTGCCGCAAACCGTCTCCGCCGGGCCCAGCCGCGGCAACCCCGCCGGCCAATGAGATCGTGTCGTGCGGCTGCTACCCGGGTGTCGCCGCCGGTGCTTGCTGCAAGTTTCGTCGCGGCACTGCTGTCGTCTTCGTGGGCTGTCCGAGCCGGCACGGATCCTTGCGATGTGCCCGACGAGCTGATGCAGCTCGACGACAAGCTGCCGCATTTGGCCGAGAGGCTGCATGCCGGTCAGCCCGTCAGGATCGTCGCGATCGGCGGAGCGTCGACGACCGGATCGGCGGCAGGCTCGTCGGATCTCGCCTACCCACATCGTCTGCAGGAGATCCTCGCCCGCCAGTACCCCGGATCTTCCATCACCGTCATCAACCGCGGGGTCCCACGTCAGACCGCCCGGCAGATGGTGGACCGCTTCCCGACCGATGTCCTGCCCGAGGACCCGGTTCTCGTGATCTGGGAAACCGGCACCACCGATGCCGTGCGCGGGGTCGATGTCGACGATTTTGCAGCGACGTTGCAAACCGGCATAGACGAGCTCAGGGCGCACGGTATCGACATCATGCTCATCGACATGCAATTTTCTCACAGCACCGCGACGGTCATCGACTTCGAGCGGTATCTCAACACGCTTCATCGCGTAGGTGACGTCAATGATCTCAACGTCTTTCCGCGCTTCGAAATGATGCGGTATTGGAGCGAGCAGAACGTGTTCAATTTCGATGGGGTCGCCAAAGACGAACGCGCCGGCCTCGCCGCCAAGGTTTACGAGTGCATTGCCGGCAAGCTCGCGGAAACCATTCGACTCGCGCTTCAATGACCGCGACCCCTGCTCTCACTTGGCCGGCCTTGGCGTTTGCCATAGCCTCGGCATCCGGCGTTCCCGCAATCGCTGACGCGACCGGAGTTGCGCTGCCGGGAACTTGCGAGGCGCCGCGCGCGCTGTCAGCCATTGAAGCGCCGCTTTACCGGACCTCGTCCCGCATCGTGTCCGGCAAGCCCGTCACGATTGTCGCGATGGGCTCCTCTTCGACGCTCGGCACCGGAGCCAGTAGCCCGGCATCGAACTATCCAAGTCGCCTCGAGCAGGAGTTGCGAGAGCGTTTCCCCGGTATCGATGTCCGCGTCGTCAACCACGGCGTCGGCGGCCAGGATGTCCCCGAGGAATTGACCCGTCTGGGCCGGGACGTAATGGCAGAACACCCGGATCTGGTCATCTGGCAAGTCGGCACCAATGCGGTGCTGCGGCGTGACGATCTGTCCGCAGACGAGCAACTGATCGGCCGCGGCGTGGCGTCCATGCAAGAGAAGGGGATCGATATCGTCCTGATGGATCTCCAATACGCGCCGCGGGTGCTGTCGCGCCCCGCTGCCGGCGAAATGGAGCGTCTCATAGCCGATCTGGCGAGACGCACCCAGGTCGGGCTGTTCCGCCGATTTGAGATCATGAAGGAATGGGATCACACCCAGCAGCTGGCGCCGGCCACGGCGATCGGTCCCGACGGGCTGCATATGACGGATGCGAGTTACGGCTGCTTGGCTAACCGGCTGGCTGAAGCCCTGGCGACGAATTGGCTGTCGCAGAATAAGCTGGCAAAATCACCGCAGCGCAATCCCGACGCGGTCGCCGGTGTCGCTCATGCGAGATTGCCGGCCCCCGATCTCTTGCTCCCGCGCTGACGTCCGGCCGCCGAACTCGCGGTTTCCGAATCGATGCAGAATTGCCGTACTGCGGCAGAACGCCGCGGTGCCGCAGTCTTTTCCGTTCAGCGCTGCCCGCTCGACGCGGCTCGCCGCCCGCAGTGCAAACATTAACCTACAATTCTATTGGGTTCTCGCCCAAAATAATATATACTGGGGCAAGTGTTCAGATTTTCTACAAGATGTTGTGGATTGCGTGAATCTGGTCACATCGCGCAAACCGCTGGCCGAGCGCGGTGACACGGGACCTCGTTAGCAGACGGACATTCGCACTCTCGCCACAAAGTGTTGGCATAGTGGCGAGAGCGCCGGATTACCACGGCGCTAGCTAGGACAAGGCATGGGTGAGCCGGAGAAGCGCCATATGTATAGACCGGAGATCGGTTTGAGAGAATTGGACGTAACGAAAGTATTACCGGGATTTACAACGAATTACACGATTCCGGCGAACGTTCGCTCGGTTT
This sequence comes from Alphaproteobacteria bacterium, assembly GCA_019244535.1. Lineage (GTDB taxonomy): Bacteria > Pseudomonadota > Alphaproteobacteria > ATCC43930 > CGMCC-115725 > AP-15. The sequence goes on along the minus strand of JAFASL010000637.1, from coordinate 2,085 downwards.
CGCCGTTCTCTGGTAGTGCGGCGGGAAGCTAGGGATGGGGCACGGGGCAGCGGTTGAGGTGAGACATGCAATTCGATGACGGAATTTTTGGAATCTATTCTAAGTTGTATGAGAACCGGAGAGAAGTAGAACTCTCACTGGAGGAGTATCTGGGCAAGTGCTCGGATGATGCCTCATATTATGCCGGCGCTGCCGAGCGCATGCTCAGTGCTATTGGCGAGCCGGTGATGGTCGATACGAGCCAGGATTCCCGTCTCGGCCGAATCTTTATGAACCGTACAATCAAGGTTTACCCAGAATTTGCGGATTTCTTCGGAATGGAGGAGACGATCGAGCGCATCGTCGGCTTCTTCCGCCACGCCGCCCAAGGCCTCGAAGAGCGCAAGCAAATTCTCTATCTCCTGGGTCCGGTGGGCGGCGGCAAATCTTCGCTCGCCGAGCGCTTGAAGCAGCTGATGGAGAAGGAGCCGGTTTATGTCTTGAAGGCGGGCAAGGAGGTCAGCCCGGTCTTTGAGAGCCCGCTCGGCTTGTTCGATCCGGTAATGCTCGGCGAGGAACTCGAAAAGCGCTACGGCATCCCGCGGCGGCGTTTGACCGGCACGATTTCGCCCTGGGCCGTCAAACGGCTCGAGGAGTTCGGCGGTGACATCACCAAGTTTACGGTGGTCCGCATGCAGCCGTCGCGGCTGAAGCAGATCTGCATCTCCAAAACCGAGCCCGGCGACGAGAACAACCAGGATGTGTCGAGCCTCGTGGGCAAGGTCGATATTCGCAAGCTCGAATTTTTTAGCCAGAACGATCCCGACGCCTATTCCTATTCTGGCGGCCTCAACCGGACGACTCAGGGCCTTCTCGAATTTGTGGAGATGTTCAAGGCGCCGATCAAGATGCTGCACCCGTTGCTGACCTCGACACAGGAAGGAAACTACGTCGGATCCGAAAACATCGGCGGCATTCCGTACCAGGGGATCGTCCTTGCTCACTCAAACGAGGCCGAATGGCAAAGTTTTAAGAACAACAAGAATAACGAGGCGTTTATCGACCGCATTTCGGTGATCAAGGTTCCGTATTGCCTGCGCTCCACCGAGGAACGCAAGATCTACGAGAAATTGCTGCAGAACAGCGAGCTCGCCAGCGCGCCATGCGCGCCGTCGACTTTGGACATCCTCGCACGCTTTAGTGTGCTGTCACGGCTGAAGTCCCATGAAAACTCGAATCTGTATTCGAAGATGCGGGTTTACGACGGCGAAAGCCTGAAGGACACCGACCCGCGCGCCAAGTCGGTGCAGGAATATCGCGACGCCGCCGGTGTCGACGAAGGGATGGACGGCATCTCGACGCGGTTCGCGTTCAAGGTCCTGTCGAGCACGTTCAATTTCGACACGCAAGAGGTGGCTGCCGATCCGGTTCATCTGATGTATGTACTGGAGCAGGCGATCTGGCGCGAGCAGTTCCCCGACGACGCCGAAAAGAAGTACCTGAACTTCATCAAGGCCGAATTGGCGCCGCGCTACGCCGAGTTCATCGGCCACGAAATTCAGAAGGCCTATCTCGAATCTTACTCGGACTACGGTCAGAACCTGTTCGACCGGTATGTCGCGTATGCAGATGCATGGATCGAGGATTCCGACTACAAGGACCCGGACACCGGTCAGCTGATGAACCGCGAGCTGTTGAACCAGGAGCTCTCCAAGATCGAAAAGCCGGCGGGGATCGCCAACCCGAAGGACTTCCGCAACGAGGTGGTCAAGTTTGCGTTGCGGGCGCGCGCCAACAACGCCGGGCGCAACCCTTCATGGACCTCGTATGAGAAATTGCGCGAGGTCATTGAGCGGCGCATGTTCTCACAAGTCGAGGATCTGCTGCCGGTCATCAGCTTTAGGACCAAGAAGGACACCGAGACGGAGAAAAAGCACGCTGACTTCCTCGAGCGCATGGTGGCGCGCGGCTACACCGAGCGGCAGGTTCGCCGGCTCGTGGAGTGGTACATGCGCGTAAACAAGGCGGGATAGGGGACCACGGTCCCCTCTCGGAGGGCAGCTATGAATATCGTTGACCGTCGTCCGAATCCGAAAGGCAAAAGTC
>JAFASL010000556.1 GCA_019244535.1 Alphaproteobacteria bacterium | reverse complement strand
GAGAGCCACCTTCGGGTTAATCGCCGTATCGTCCGCAATACGGCTTGGGTCAACTACCTCGGCCTTTGCGCGATAACGATGCCAGTCGGGCGGGATCGCGCCGGCATGCCCGTCGGCCTCCAGTTGACAGCGCCCGCCCAAGCCGAGGAAAAGCTGCTCACAATCGCGTTGATGGCCGAGCGAGTGCTTGGCACTGCGGCCGACCGGCTCGGAACACCCCCGCTGCTCGCTCGGTAAAAACTGCGCCGGGCCGGGTGTCAGCCATACTGTGCGGCAACGCAGTATCTACGTCTTTGCGGACCCCCAATGCCTGCTGAGTGCATGAGCCGAAGCCAAGTTGGAGCTGCTGATGGCTGACCCGGAGACAATCTACAACTGGCGCCGACTTGATGATCGGATCACGACATCCGGTCAGCCGGACCGAACAGCAACTCGCGGACATTCACGCATCGGGCGTCCGCCACATCATCAATCTAGGTCTGCACACTCACGAGAAGGCTGCCGGACGAGGAGGCAAGTGTCGGCCGGCTCGGCATGACCTACGTCCATATCCCGGCGAATTTCCAAAATCCGACCGACGAGGATTTCGCCAAATTCTGTTCTGCGATGGAGCAGCTGAAGGAAGTCCCGGTGCATGTCCACTGCATCGCTAACTACCGGGTCTCGGCCTTCTATCGATATCGCCGGGATGTGCTCGGGGTAAACGACGCCGAGGCGCGGGCCGAGATGGAACAGGTTTGGCACCCCGAGGGCGTTTGGGCGGCGTTTATCGGTCGGTCGTGCTAAGTTTTGTTGCGGCATCCACGAGAGCCCAATGCATCGCAAGCTTGTTCCGCATCACTCCCATTGGGGCGCGTTCAACGCCGTCGTAGAAGGCGGTAAGGTGGTCGGCGTCGTCCCGTTCGATTTCGATCCCGACCCCTCGCCGTTGATTGAGGCGATTCCGGACGCGGTGCATTCGCCGCTTCGCATCGTCCGTCCAATGATACGAGCGGGTTGGCTGAAGGCCGGTGCGCTGAAGGACGGGCGAGTAAGAGGCGAGGGCCGCGGCCGCGAGCCGTTCGTGCCCGTCGACTGGGAGCAAGCGCTTGAAGTCGTCGCCGGCGAGCTTGCACGCGTGCAGCGCGAACACGGCCCTTCGGCGATAATGGGCGGCTCGCAAGGGTGGTCATCGGCCGGTCATTTTCACGAGGCGCGCGGGCAATTGCGGCGGCTGCTCGCCGCCTCAGGCGGATTTGTCGATCAGACCAGCAATTACAGCTTCGGGACGGCGTTGACCTTTCTGCCGCACATCCTCGGCAGCGCGCAGGCAGTCACCGGGCCTGACGTCATGGTCGTCGATCACGCGACATACCCGGCTTTTCATCATGTTCGGCGGCGCCAACCCGAAGAACACCCAAGTCGCCAAAGGCGGCTACGCGTGGCATGGAACCAGCGGCGCCTCGGCTGCGAGGGCGCTTTCGCAGAGGGGGCGACGAGACGGGGTGGCTGCGGCACCTCTACGACGCGTTCCGTGAGCGGGCGCAGAGCAATCTCATCCCCGAGTTTGACACGTTCTGGGAAAAAGGCTGGGCCGAAATCCCACCGCGCGCCGATGAATACGTGCTGTTGGGCGAATTTCGCGCCGATCCCGATCGACACAAGCTGCGCACGCCCTCAGGGCGGATCGAGCTGTATTCAGATGAGATCGCGGGCTTTGACTACCAGGATTGCCCGCCGCATCCGGCTTGGCTCGAGCCCACGGAATGGCTGGGCGGCGGCGCGGCGGCGCGCTTTCCGCTGCACCTGGTTTCAAGTCAGCCGCCGCACAAATTGCACAGCCAGATGGATCCCGACCCGGTCAGCGCTAGGGGCAAGACAGCCGGACGAGAGACCCTCGCGATCAGTCCAGCCGACGCCTCCGAGCGCGGCATCGGGGATGGAGAGGTGGTGCGTGTATTCAATGACCGGGGCGCGTGTTTCGCAGGAGTCGTGGTTACCGATGCTGTGCGGCCGGGGGTTGTTCGACTGTCTTGCGGCGCCTGGTATGACCCGGCCAGCGATGGCGACGGTGCACCCTGCGCGCATGGCAATGCGAATGTACTGACGCGCGACCACGGCACCTCGCGACTGAGCCAGGGACCGAGTTCGGCGACGGCACTGGTAGAAGTGGAGCGCTGTGCGGAGCCGCCGCCCGTCAGAGCCTTCTCCGCAGCGATGCATTTGCAAGGAGCGTAACATGCCGGAGGAATCCGGGGATCTGTTCGAGATCATCGCTACGACCAGATCAATGCGTCGGCTGAAACCTGACCCGGTGCCGCCGGAGTTGATCCGCAAGATCCTCGAAGCCGGGACAGCCGCGCCGTCCGGTGGCAACATGCAGCGCTGGCGCTTCCTCGTTGTCACCGATCCCAACGTCAAGCAGGCGGTCGGGACCTATTACAAGCGGGCCTGGGACGAGGTTGTTTCTCCGCGCTACAGAGCAGGGGACCCTGCTCCCGGGACGAGCCCAGAGCGCTTCCGGCGAATGCTCGACGCCGCCCAGTATCTAGCCGACCACATCCATGAGACCCCCGTCTGGATCGTGCCATGCATGGCAGGAGCAAATCCGTCCCGTACGGCCGGCTCCTCAATCTACCCTGCCGTGCAGAACATGCTACTGGCGGCCCGGGCGCTTCGGTTGGGTGCGACGCTGACGACGCTATACCTGACCTTCGAGAAGGAGGTGGAGAGCGCTCTCGGCTTGCCGGCCGATGTGCATTCATATGCGCTCCTGCCGATCGGATACCCGATAGGCCGGTTCGGGCCGGTCCGGCGAGTGCCGCTTATTGAAGTCGTCTACCGAGACCGATGGGGTCAGCAGTATTCGCCGTGAGTTTAGAGCCCGGACAGGAGGGATGTCATGAGATTGCCGCAGACCGGCGGCTGCCAATGCGGGAAGGTCCGCTACGCGCTCACCGAGGAGCCGCAATCAGTCTATACGTGTCACTGCACCGCTTGCCAGCGCTGGACCAGCAGCGCCTTCTCGATGGGCCTTGTCGTCCCGGAGACGGCCATTCGTCTCAGTGGCGTGGAGCCCAAACGCTTGCAGCGCGTGGCCGATAGCGGACGGGTCAACACCCGGCTGGTGTGCCCGGAGTGCGGCTGCTGGATTTGCGGCATACCAAGGGACGGCTTGGTCCGGGTGCGTGCGGGCAGCCTCGATGATACATCATGGCTGCGCCCGACCCGGCACCTCTGGACCCGCAGCAAGCAGCCGTGGATCATCTTTGCCCCGAGCGACGAGGTTTTCGAAGCGCAACCGCCCACCTGACGAGCGATCGCCCAGGTTGATTTCGGTCGGGCGATCCGGGTTGCCAGCGCGGCACCAGACGGCGCACGTCGCGCAGACTTGTCCTCGCGCAGCCGTTCATAGCACAACAGAAGGGCG
>JAFASL010000538.1 GCA_019244535.1 Alphaproteobacteria bacterium | reverse complement strand
CATGCGGCTGCGGGAATATCCGGCCGAAAGGCGGTGATATCTCTGTCGGGCCCTATTTCAGTACCGCACCGCCGGTGATGAGGTCGGCGACGATGCCGCGGATCTTACGCGGATGCGCGACCCGCCTTGATGGCGGCGAGCAGCCGTTGCAGAGCGGGCCGAGACATGGTCGCGCTGGAGAACCCGCCATCGTTATGAGACAGGCACACCCAACCTTGGTGTCCTTGGCTCGCAGACCTGGCGCTGCGCCTGCAGCGGATTGAACTCCCCTGCTCGAACCCTCGTCGGAGGATTTGCGGGTGCAGATCGCACAGCGGACCCGTTCCTTCCGGCATGAGGCCGTGCCCGCCCGAGCTTCTCATTCGCCGGCTTCGGCGCTGACGGAAACGCCGGTTCGTTTGGTCAGACCAAAGAACCGCGGGCCAGACCAATGCGCTCCGGTAATCCGTTTGGCGATCACGCTCAGCGAGCGATAAAGCTGGCCCTCATATTCAAACCCGTCATCGCGAACGAGAACGGTATGGGCATGCCCACGCCACTGACGTACCAAAGTCGCGCCGATTTTCGGGACGAGCGCGGGATCGAAGGACCTGCTGTTCTTCGCAAATTCTCCGGCCAGGGTCTGAAGGCGGCGACGCAGTGCCCGGTTCGCCCCGCCGGCAGCACGCTCCTGCAGCTGATGGGCAAGGGCGCGGATCAGCAGATCGCGACTGAGCCCTTGCGGCGGGCCGGCGCGATACAATTCGCGCCATGCAAGCCGCAGTTCTTGCGTCGAGCGATTGAGCAGATCGACAAGATGTCCGTCGATCTCTGCGACGTGCTTACTGCCCGCTCGGCTCGTGCGGTTGCCGCCCCGACCGGGAACAGGCGACGGCTCGCCACGGTGCATCGTCCACGCCACTCGGTAATGGCATTACGGGAATATCCAGCAGCATGCCGAGCCGTGTCGGTCGGAAACGAATGTCGATCCGATTGGCCCTGACGTCGATGCGTTCGATCAGAGCGGTGAGGAAGGCACGCTGCCGTGTTGCGGGCAACTCGGACCAGCTCCTCCCGATTTCGCCGGCTCGCGCGATCAGCCGGCGCTGCGCTGACGGACCGGCAAACCGTACCGTCTGGTAGACGCTGCCGGGATCGCCAAACCATTGCCGCAGGCGGCTGGTCACTGCTTGCTCGAGTTCCCCAGCTGGGACGCGCAGGCCGGCGGATCGATCGGTCTGATTGTTGGTGATCCCCGATCCGGAGGCGTAGTAGCGATATCGTCTCCCTTTCTTGATCGCATGGGTCGGCGTCATGCGATTGCCGTCGCCGGCGAGCAGCATGCCGGCGAGCAAGCTCGGTTGGCGAGTACGTGTTGCGGAGTTGCGCTCGGCGGTATTGGCGGCGAGCTGCGCCTGGACCGCATCCCACAAAAGCTGATCGATGATCGGTGCGTGTTCGCCGGGATGGGATTGTCCCTTGTGAGTGATCTCACCGCGATAGAGGCGGTTCTGCAGGACGTGATAGAGCGCGCCGCGCGAGAATGACTTGCCTCCAACGCGGCGACCCGAAGCCGTCGCCCACCACTTGCTCTTGATTCCCCGGGCTTCGAGCTCGTCCTTCAATAACCGGACCGAGCCGAGTGCGGCATAGCGGCGAAAAATGTTGCGAACGATCTCCGCCTCGCTCTCGATCACCAGAAGCTTGCCGTCGCGCGCGGCGGTAGCCGAGCGGCGGCACGCCGCCCATCCACATTCCCTTCTGCTTCGAGGCGGCGATCTTATCGCGGATGCGCTCGCCGATGACCTCGCGCTCGAACTGCGCAAAGGACAACAGAATGTTCAAGGTCAGACGCCCCATCGAGGTTGTTGTGTTAAACTGCTGCGTGACCGAAACAAAGGACGCCCCTCTGGTATCGAGGATCTCGACGATCTTGGCGAAATCAGCGAGTGAGCGGGTCAGCCGATCGATCTTGTAGACGACGATCGTATCGACCCGACCCGCGGCAATATCGGCGAGCAGCCGCTGCAGAGCCGGCCGATCCATCGTCGCCCCAGAGAACCCGCCGTCGTCGTAACTTTGAGGCAAGCACACCCAGCCTTCATGTCGTTGGCTGGCGATGAAGGCCTCGCAGGCCTCGCGCTGCGCCTGCAACGAATTGAACTCCTGCTCGAGCCCCTCCTCGGAGGATTTGCGGGTGTAGATCGCACAGCGAACCCGTTCCTTCCGGCGTGCACCGCGCCCGGCTGAGCTTCTCATGGTCCGGCTTCGGCACTGAGTGAAACGCCGGTTCGCTTGGTCAGGCCAAAAAACCTCGGGCCCGACCAATGCGCTCCGGTGATCCGTTTGGCGATCACGGTCAGCGAGCCATAATGCTGACCGTCATATTCAAACCCGTGCTCGCGAACGAGGACGGTATAGGCGTGCCCGCGCCACTGACGCCC
>JAFASL010000747.1 GCA_019244535.1 Alphaproteobacteria bacterium | reverse complement strand
TGGGCGCCGTGTCGGCCAACCGGCCCGCGATCCAGCTCGTCGCCGGGCCGATGATGACGGCGCGCTGGCATGGCGAGCGGCTTGGCGCCTGCACCGACTGCCGCCGCTTCTGGGCCAAGTACCGGGCCGGCGAGATCGATCGTGGCGAGATCGGCGAGGTCGAAGGCAATCTTGCGACGACGGCGGGAACCTGTGCGGTCATGGGAACTGCGAGCACAATGGCGTCGATCGCCGAGGCGCTCGGCATGATCCTGCCGGGAAGCGCCGCGATCCCTGCCGTGCATGCCGACCGGCTGCGCGCCGCCGAGGCGACCGGCCGCGCGGCGATGCGGCTCGCCGCCGAGTCTTTGACCCCCGACCGCATCGTCACGCCGCAATCGGTCGAGAATGCGCTGCGCGTGTTGATGGCGATCGGCGGCTCGACAAATGCGGTATTGCATCTGACCGCGATCGCCGGGCGCGCCGGTGTCGATATCGAGCTCCGCCGGCTCAACGAGATCAGCGAGACGACGCCGGTTCTGGTCGATCTGAAACCGACCGGCCCGCACTACATGGAGGACCTCTTCGCCGCCGGCGGCATCGGCGCGGTGCTGCGCGAATTGAAGCCGCTTCTCAACCTCGATTGCATGACGGTCGCCGGCGAGACCCTCGCGCAGCGGCTTGCTGCGCCGCCTGGCCCCGTCGACCGTTCGGTCGTCAAGCCGCTCGACGATCCGCTGCAGCCCAAAGGTGGACTCGTCGCATTGTTTGGCTCATTGGCGCCTGAGGGCGCGATCTTCAAGCGCTCGGCGGCCGACCCGAAACTCTTCGAGAAGGAGGGCCGCGCCGTCGTCTTCGCCTCGCTTGAGGACCTCTCGGCGCGCATCGACGATCCCGGCCTCGATGTGACGCCCGACGACTTCCTGGTATTGCAGAACGCCGGGCCGCTATCCGCCTCGGGCATGCCCGAGGCCGGGTACCTGCCAATCCCCGGCAAATTGGCGCGCGCCGGGGTCAAGGACATGGTGCGCATCTCCGACGCGCGGATGAGCGGCACCGCCTACGGCTCGATCGTCTTGCACGTGACCCCCGATGCGGCGAGCGGCGGGCCTCTGGCGAAAGTCCGCAACGGCGATCGCATCCGCCTCTCGGTCGCCAAGCGCCGCCTCGATCTCCTGGTCCCCGCTGAGGAATTGGCGCGCCGACCGTTCATGCCGCCGCCGGTTCCCGAGCGCGGCTACGCGCAGCTCTACCGCCGCGAGATCCTGCAGGCCAACCGCGGCTGCGACTTCAATTTCCTGCGCAAGCACCCGCTCGCCGCAGCCGAGCAATGAGCCGAGCTTCGAGTTGATTCCGCTGCGGATCGCGGCTGGAGCGGCAGCCACTCGTCGGGAGTGTTCACGCCCCGCCGTGCTCCCTCCAGCGACGGCTTTGCTCATAGAGCAGGGTTGGTCACCGAGTGACCGTTAGCGCCGTGTCGATGAAAATTGGTGGAAACACGCTGACCGCTCCCTCCTCATCGAGCATACCGCAAGTCTCTATACGCCGACCTGCTGCAAGCGTTAATGTGCGGACCCATGGCTGCTGCCCCGCGTCTTCTCGCCATCGCGACTGCGGTGCCGCCATACCCGCTCGACCAAGAGAATGTGGTCGAACGAGTAAAGCTCCTGTTCGGACGATCTCCGGACCTCGACCGCCTGCTTCCGGTATTTCTGAACACCGGAATCCAAACGCGATACTCTTGCGTGCCGATCGAATGGTACGACCGCGCGCATGGCTGGCCCGAGCGTAACAGCATCTATCTCGCCTCCGCCCTCGATCTCCTCGAGGCGGCCACCAAACGGGTGCTCCGCCTCAACGGTCGCGACAAGAGCGAGATCGACAAGATCGTCGTCGTTTCGACAACCGGCATTGCCACGCCGAGCCTCGATGCGATGCTCATCGAACGGATGGGCCTGCGCAGCACAGTTCAGCGCTTGCCGATCTTCGGTCTCGGTTGCGCCGGCGGGGTTCTCGGGCTTGCCCGCGCCGCCAGTCAGGCCGCCGCCGAGCCCGGCGAGACGGTGCTCTTTCTTGTCGTGGAATTGTGCGCGTTGTCGTTCCGGCGCGACGACTGGTCGAAAAGCAATATCGTTGCGACCGCGCTGTTCGGCGACGGCGCGGCGGCCGCCCTGCTGTCGACCGACGGGGAGGGGCCGGCCATTGTCGCTTCCGGTGAACATACCTGGCCCGGCAGCCTCGACGTGATGGGTTGGGAGGTCGCCGACGAGGGCCTCAAGGCAATTTTTTCTCGGGATATTCCAAATCTCGTTACCACGCAGCTTGGAGATGTCGCGTCGGAGTTCCTCACGCGCCACGGTTTGGTCTTCGGCGATATCGATCGCTTTGCCTGTCACCCGGGCGGCGCCAAGGTGATCACGGCGCTGGAATATGCGTTCGGACTGCCGGAAGGCGCTTTGGCAGAAGCGCGGGCAGTGCTGCGCGATTACGGCAATATGTCCGCCGCGACTGTGATCTTTGTTCTCGAGCGGATACTCGCCAAGACGCAGGCAACCGGCCAACATTGGGAGCGCGGGCTGATGACGGCTCTCGGCCCGGGGTTCACCGCGGGCTTTCTGCTCATCGATAACCGGTGACCGCACTTTATTGGACGCTTTCTGCGGTCGCATTGCAGCGGCTTATCGAGCTTGTTTACGCCCGCAGCAATACCGCCCGGCTGCGTCGGATGGGTGCCGTGGAGACGGATGCGGAAGGCTATCCGTTATACGTTCTACTGCACGCCGGCTGGCTTGCCAGCCTCGCCACTTTCGTACCGGCCGCGACCGCGCCACACTGGCCGCTGATCGGCGTATTTGCGTTGCTGCAGCTGGGCCGGGTTTGGGTGATCGCGAGCCTGGGCCAGTATTGGACTACGCGCATCATGACTTTGCCTGACGCAGCGCTCGTGCAAACCGGCCCCTTCCGGTTTCTGCGCCATCCGAATTACCTGCTGGTGGTCGCGGAGATCGCGGTGCTGCCCCTCGCCTTTGGCGCTGTCGCAATCGCGGCGACATTCTCCGCGCTGAACGCGGCGCTGATCGCACGACGCATTCGGATCGAGGATCGTGTTCTCGCGCCGCGCCGCGGGGTGTGACGCCCCTGCGAAGACAGCCACCGTGACACTGATTCAAACACCCCAGCGCGCCATCGGCCTGAAGGCCTGGGTCGGCTTTACTGCCATGAGCATCGGCATGTTCATGGCCATCCTCGACATACAAATTGTCGCTAGCTCGCTGCCTGAAATTCAAGCCGGCCTCGGGATCGCGCTCAATCAATTGAGCTGGGTGCAGACCGCCTACCTGATAGCGGAGGTTGTCGCAATCCCACTGACCGGCTGGCTGACCCGCGTCCTGTCCACCCGCGGCGCCTTTCTTGTCAGCATTTGCGGCTTTGCTGTGGCGAGCCTGGCCTGCGCGGCATCCAATAGCTTCTGGTCATTGATACCAGCGCGCGTGTTGCAGGGCTTCTGCGGCGGCGCCCTGATCCCGCTGGTTTTTTCGGCTATATTCCTAATGTTCAATGGGCTCGGACGGAACCGCGCAACTCTCGTCGCGGGCCTGTTTGCCATGCTGGCGCCGACGCTTGGGCCGGCGGTCGGCGGCTTCATCACAGACCGCTTCTCGTGGCATTGGCTGTTTCTGATCAATTTGCCGCCGGGCATCATTGTCGCGGTGCTGGTCGCCTGGGCTGTCGACATCGACCGTCCGGCTTGGCGCAGCTTCCGCTCTGTCGACCTCTTTGCGCTGCCGCTGCTGGCGGTCTTCCTCGGCAGCTTACAACTGGTTCTCAAGGAAGCGCCTCATCGCGGTTGGGCTAGCCCGGAAGCGTTGCTGCTGGCGGGAATTTGCGTTCTGTTCGGGAGCAGTTTCATCCGGCGTTCTCTACGCCATCCGGCTCCACTGATCGACCTTCGCGCGTTCCTCGATCGCAATTTTGCGATTGGCTGCTGCTTCAGCTTCGCCCTCGGCATTGGCCTCTACGGGGCGGTCTATTTATTGCCGGTCTATCTCGGTTTGGTGCGCGACTATGGTCCGCTGGCGATTGGCCAAATCATGATGGTCACCGGCGCGGCTCAGGTATTGATGGCGCCCGTCGCCACGTTTCTCGAGCGGCGCGTCGACGTTCGGTTGCTGCTCGCCGCGGGTTACGCGTTGTTCGCGGTCGGCCTGATCGGCAACGGCTTTATGACTTTCGAGACCGATTTCTGGGGATTGTTCTGGCAGCAGCTCGTTCGCGGCGCGGCGGTGATGCTGTGCCTGTTACCGAGCACCGCACTGGCGTTGAGCGGCTTCGCGTCCGAGTGTGTTCCGAACGCGAGCGGCCTGTTCAACCTGATGCGCAACCTTGGCGGAGCGATCGGCCTGGCGCTCATCGATACCATGCTCGAACAGCGCACCCCCACACATATTGCCTCGCTTGTTGCGCGCCTGCAGGCCGGCGATGCGGCGGCGGCGCGTCTGGTCGGCCTCCCGACTGAGCGGTTCACCGGCGTGCCGATCGGCGAGGTCGACGAGGCGACGCGCGCTCTCGTCGCCCCATTGGTCGAGCGCGCCGGGCTCGTCGCCGCGTTCAATGACGCTTGGCTGCTGATCGGCGGCTTGGTTGCATGTTCACTTCTGCTTTTGTTGGTGCGAGCGCGGTCGCGCCGCTAGGAATGCAAAACCGGCAAGAGTGCGATGTTCTCGTCGTCGGCGGCGGTCCCGCCGGGTCGACGATTGCCGCGCTGCTCGCGCAGAAGGGCAGGCATGTCGTCGTGCTCGAAAGGGACGGGTTCCCACGCTTTCACATCGGCGAGTCGCTGCTCCCCCTCAATCTGCCCCTTTTCGAACGACTTGGTGTTCTCGAGCAGGTTAAATGCATTGGCGTGCACAAGCCCGGTGCGGAAGTCGTCTCAGACGGGCACTCTCACACGGCTATCTTCCGCTTCGACCAAAATCCGTATTTAAGCGTCGATCACAGTTATCACGTCAGACGCTCCGATTTTGATAAGCTGCTGCTCGACAACAGCCGTACACTCGGGGCAACCGTGCTCGAAGAGACGCGAGTGATTGACGTCGAGCTCAGAGCCGAGGGGCGCTCCCGAGTAACCGCGTGCGGCCGGGACAAGATGGCTTCGCTCTGGTTCCCTCGCTTTGTCGTCGACGCTTCCGGGCGAGACACTCTGCTGCTCAAGCGCCTGGGCCTCAAAAAGGTAGACAAGCGCAACAACACGGCGGCCGTGTTCGGGCACTTTCGCAATGTGTCCAGCACGAACGGCAGCGCCCAGGGCATGATCACAATGCATCTGTTCAAGCATGGATGGTTTTGGACGATCCCATTGCCCGACGATGTGACGAGCGTCGGTTTGGTAGGCACCCGATCGTTTTTTAGGACCAGAACGGACGACCTCGACCGCTTCTTTGCGCGTGCGGTTGCGGCGAGCCCAGGCCTCGCGCAGCGGATGGCGAATGCCGAGCCGGTCAGCCCGCTGACAGCCACCGCAAACTATTCTTATAGCTCGCCCCGTTTCTCAGGGGACGGCTACATCCTGATCGGCGACGCCGCCGCCTTTATCGACCCATTGTTTTCAAGCGGCGTCATGATGGCGATGAGCAGCGCCACCCTTGCTGCCGATGTTGTCCATGCTTGGCTCGACGACCGGAAAGCGGGCGAGCGGCAGATGCGCGCCTATGAACGCAAACTGCGGCGCGGGCTACATTCCCTATCCTGGCTGATTTACCGGATCAACAATACGGTACTTCGTGACATCTTCATGGCATCTTTCGACTTGTTCGACACGCGAAACGGGCTGCTTGCAATCCTGGCGGGCGATTTCTACGAGGCTCCAGGGCTTATGCCGCCGCTCAGGCGGCTGCAACTCGCTTACGGCTTTCTCTATCCTTTGTCCAAACTGGGCGTTCGCCTTCCGGTGACGCCAAAACTCCGGCCCGCCCAACTTTAACTTCGTTCGTGCGCCAGCGCGCGCCGTATCTATTGTGTCAGACGTCGCTTATCTCGATAGCCTTGCTGGCCTGATCATGCCTTCTGTTGACTCTGTCGAAACCGTCTTTCACGGTTGGCGAATATTTCAGCTCCGGACGGCACACACCCGATGAACCCGTCAGACGCTGCGTGGCAACGATTGATCTCCGCATTACATGCGTCTGGCAGCAAGGCGGCACTCGCGATCACCGGGGGCGGCAGTGGCGCGGTCGGCGAATTGCTGCGGGTTCCCGGCGGCTCCCGGCTATTGATCGACGCGCAAATTCCATACGACGCGCTGGCGCTTGGCGCCTTTCTCGGCGTTGCGCCGGCACAGGCGTGCAGCGCCGATACCGCAATCGCATTGGCGCGAACCGCACGGGCGCGCGCCGCCACGCTCGCGCCGGCGGGCAGCAATCTGGTGGGCTTGGGTGCCACGGCGGCGCTGGTCAGCGACCGCCCGCGCAGAGGCGAGCATCGGTTTCACATCGCCTTCGCCAACGCCGCCCAGATCGCGCACTGCACTTGCGTGATGGCCAAGGGCCGGCGTGATCGCGCCGCCGAAGAAGACCTCGTTGCGCGCGCGATCGTTTTGTGGCTGGCCCGCGCATGCGGGATTGCCGCGCCCTCGCCGAAGAGCCTCGTCGATGCGGATGAACATTATGCGGAGACGGTCGTCGCGGCCGCTGACGGGGATGCGATCGATCGGCTCGTGGCGGGCGAGCTCGATCGCATCACCGTCCAGCCCGATGGCCAAATGATGCTGTCGGCGCCCCAACCTTCTGTGCTGTTCCCAGGTTCTTTCAACCCGATGCACGAGGGACATGTATTGCTGGCGCGCCTCGCCGAAGAGATCCGTCAGCAGCCTTTGGCATTCGAGATCTCTGTCACAAACGTTGACAAGCCGCCGCTGGCGGGCGGGACGGTGCGACGCCGGGTCGGGCAATTTACCTGGAAATCGCCGGTCGAACTGACGCGGGCGCCGACCTTCCTCGACAAGTCGCGCTTGTTCCCAAGGACGACGTTTGTGATCGGCGCGGATACAGCAGAGCGGCTGATTGCAGCGAAATATTACGGCGATGACGAGCTCCAAATGCATGTGGCGCTCGAGGAAATCGCCAATTCGGGGAGCAGCTTTCTGGTGGCCGTGCGCGTCGACGCGGGCGGCCGCGTACGCGCGCTGAGCGACATCCCCGTGCCGCCGCGCTATGCCGATCTCTTCACCGAAATCCCCGAGCATCGTTTCCGCCTCGACATCTCCTCATCCGAGATCCGCGCACGGAGCGGGCAGCTCGTGATTGATAGCGAGCCCCATAAGTAGCTTCGCTTTGCGGCGCGTGCTTCGAGTCACCCGCCGGCTGCGCAGGGTTGCTCCATAGCGACGTTTCCTTGCTCGCGTATTTACTTACTTAAGGGCTCATCGTCATCCTGAGGGACACCCGATGGGGTGCGCCTCGAAGCACGACAGCCGTTTTGAAGCTCCTTCGGCCGCCGAGGCACGAAGAGATTGGCTACGAGGATCTGAACGGGCTCGCCGCGCTGGTTGAATGTCGTTGTACGCACCTTGACGAGACCCTGGTCTGGCCGCGATTTCAACGGACGTATTTCGAGAATTTCGCTCTCGAGATGCAATTCGTCGCCGGGGCGCACCGGCGCCGGCCAGCGGAACTCGTCGAACCCGGCTCCGAGGATGCCTCCCGCCGGCCTGAACTCGCTCTCGACCAGCAGCCGCATCGTCAGTGCGGCGGTGTGCCAGCCGCTCGCTGCGAGACCGCGGAAGATGGAATTTTGCGCGGCCCGATCGTCGAGATGGAAAGGTTGTGGGTCGAACTCGGCGGCGAAGCTCTTGATCCGATCGGCGTCGACCCGCATCGTCCCGGAATCAAAGGTTTGCCCGACGGCGAAATCGTCGAGATAGCGCTCGGTCATCTTGGCGTGCTCCCCAGCGGCATCGCGGGACACTGCGGTCCGGCAGAGCGCTCGAACCACGAGCCTCCCGCCACCGCCGCGGCGTTGATCAATCCGAAGGCGGCCATCGCTGCGCCAAGCGCGAGAAACACGTTAGATATATCCCCGGTCAAGCGCAGCGCCAGCCAGCCCCCGCCGGCGGCAATGACGAGACGCGTGAAATTCGCGACAAACGGCCAGAGCAGCTTTCCGACACCCTGCGAGGCAAAGTAGAGCGCCATGCCGAGCCCAAACAGCCCGTAGAACGGGCCGACAACGCGCAGATAGCGTGCGCCGGCGTCGAGCATCGCCGGGTCAGTGTCGAACAGCGAAAGCCACAGCTCCGGAAAAGCCGCTGCTGCGAGCCCGATCGCTTCGGTGATGCCGGCGGCCGCCAGAGCGCCGATCCACGCAACGCGCAATGCGCGCTGGCGGCGGCCCGAGCCAATGTTCGTGCCCACCATTGCGACGAGCGGGCCGCCCAACCCGAAGACAATTGGCACCAGCAAATATTCGAGACGCGAGCCGACGCCGTAGCCGGCGATCGCGGCCGGCCCGAAGCGGCCGACAAGGGCCGTCGCGAAGACGATGATCAGATTGGTCTGAACCGTAATCAGCGCCGCCACTGCGCCGACGCGCAGGATGTCGCGAAACAGCCGCCATTGCAGGCGAACCCGGCGAAACGATGGGCGCAGCACCGATCGCCCGGAATAGAGGTAAGCCGCCAATGCGACGCTGCCGAGGCCATAGTACCCGACCACTGCCAGCGCGCCGCCAGCGACGCCGAGCCGCGGGAACGGACCCCAGCCGAGAATGAGGGATGGTGACAGCGGTAGCAACAGGACGACCCCGGTGCAGGTGACGAGCGCCGGGACGGTCATATTGCCCGTTCCCCGGATCACATTTGCGAGCGAGTTGAATACCCACAGGAGCACAGCTCCAGAAAAGAGCACATTGGAATAGGTCAGCGCGGCCGAAAGGGAAGCCCCGTCGCCGCCCATTGCGCGATA
>JAFASL010000132.1 GCA_019244535.1 Alphaproteobacteria bacterium | reverse complement strand
CTCTGGATCATGCCGCGCTTCTCAAAGCTCGGTTCATCCAGCAGATCTCCCGTGTCGAGCACCGCCCCGGCCGGGACGCCGGCGCCGCCGATCAAGCGCATCGCCTCGTGCTTGTCGTGCCGCTGCGTCCACTCAGAAATCATCCGGTCGATCTCCACCTCGTGCTGGGCGCTCGCTTCGCGTGTCGCAAAGCGCGGGTCCGCAATCAGATCCTCGTGGCCGATGACCTTCAACAGCCGGCGTCAGTGCTCGGGGTTCGCGTGGCTGGTGAAGATGTAGACATAGTCGTTGGGCCCGCCGGGACTGCACGGGTAGATCCCGGAAGGGGCGATGCCGCCGGCCAGGGGCTTGGCGCCGTTGCGCATCGCAGGTTCGCCGCTTCTTGCATGCTGCACGAAAGCGCGGCGGGTGTATTGCAGTTGGGCGCCCTGCATCGCGATCTGCAGCCGCCGCCCTTTTGCCGGTGGTGTGCCGCTGGTAAAGCGCGCCGAGGATGCCGATCGCCAATAGCATGCCGGTGCCGGTGTCACCCAAAGTCGGCCCCGGTTTGCACGGCCGCCCGTCGCGCTCGCCGATGATCGCCATAGTGCCGCCGCAGGCCTGCGCGATCATGTCAAAGGCGAGGTTGTTCTCGTACGGACTGCCTTCGCCGAACCCTTTCACTTGCGCATAGACAACGCGCGGGTTGAGCGCATGCAGCACATCCCAACCCAGCCCCAGCCGCTCGATGGCACCGGGCGCGAAGTTCTCGACAAAGACATCCGCGCGCTTCGCCATCTCTTTGAGGAGGTTCAGGCCGCGCTCCGATTTCAGATTGATCGTGACGGATTTCTTGTTGCCGTTGTAAACCATGAAATAGTAGGCGTCAGCGCCCGGTTGCGGTCCCGAACCGAGCACCCGGCCGGGCTCGCCGCCCTTCGGGTTCTCTATTTTGACGACCTCGGTGCCAAGCCAGGCGAGAGCCTCGGTGTAGGACGGACCGGCCTCGAATTGCGAAAGGTCGAGAACCCGCACACCATCGAGGCAATTAGGCGCCCCACCCGCTCCATCCATCGCAATAGCTCCTTTCCGGAGGTGCGCGGTGTACGATAGAGCAGGCCAGCTGTTGGTTGCACCGTCTTTCGCCGTGCTTTGGAGCACTCGCAAAGGATTCGTTCGCAGATCATTCATTCGCTTCCCCGGCGGAAGCCGGTGGCCCATTAATCCGTGGCACGCGCCTTTCCAAGAAGGGTAGGGCGCTGGGAGAGGCTTGGTGCGCAGGCGTTAGTAGACGAATAGATTCCGGCTTTCTCCCGGAATGCGAAAAGTGATTTGATCCACGCAAGGCCTCCTCCCAATTTCTTTCTCGAGCTCGATGAACGATCCCTATAACCTGCAACGGTTCGTCGATGCCCAAAACCCGGTTTACGACAGGGTTTGCGCCGAATTGCGGGACGGCAGAAAAAAGAGCCACTGGATGTGGTTCGTCTTCCCGCAGATCGAGGGTTTGGGCACCAGCCAGATGGCTCGCAAATTCGCGATTTCTTCTCTAGCGGAAGCGGCCGCCTATCTGGCGCACGCGATCTTAGGTTCACGGCTGGTAGAATGCACCAAGCTGGTCAATCTAATCGAGGGGCGGCTGATTGGGCAGATCTTCCGGTACCCTGACGATCTGAAATTCTGCTCTTCGATGAGCCTGTTCGCCCACGCCACGGCGGAAAATCAGGTCTTTGTCAATGCCGTAGAAAAATATTTCAAAGGCGAATTCGATCAGGCGACCATGGAGCGGCTATCCACTCTCGGACAGGTTCGCTAGCAGGCTAGCCACAGCGGATTCCTTAGGATATCCGGGGTGCGCCGGCGCACAATAACCTATGGTTGATGGCAGGCATGCGGCGTTCGGGAGAATACCGCATTGACCGAGGACACCGATTGCCGCATCTGAGTCCGCAGCCCTCCCCCGCCGAGCGACTTTTTCGGCATCACGCAAGGAACTTCTTCGATGGCGACGCCCGGAGAGGCTGGCGCTTCGACCCCGATCCGTCAGCCGATACCCGCGCCCCTGACGCGTGCGGCGATATTTCTCGTTGTTACCATCAAATCGGGCCACGACGCCATCGCGAGTGTGCAATCCCTATGTGCCGACCTCGCCGCCCTGCTGCGCGCGGTCGGGTTTCGCGAGCCCAGCGAAAATCTTTCCTGCATCATGGGGTTCGGATCCGAGGCTTGGGACCGGCTCTTCGGGGAACCGCGGCCCGCCGAATTACATCCGTTTCGCGAGTTTCGCGCCGGACCACGCCATGCGGTCGCCACACCCGGCGACCTGCTGTTCCACATCCGTGCGGAACGGATGGACCTTTGCTTCGAGTTGGCGACGCAGATCATGGCGCGACTGGAGAGGGCCGTCACTCCAGTGGACGAGGTGCACGGGTTTCGCTACTTCGATAGTCGCGATCTCTTGGGCTTTGTCGACGGGACCGAGAACCCCACCGGCCAGGAGGCGGTCGACGCCACGATAATCGGCGAGGAAGACGCGACTTTCGCCGGCGGCAGCTATATCATCGTGCAGAAATATCTTCACGATATGGCCGCCTGGAACGCGCTGCCGACCGAAGCGCAGGAACGGATCATCGGCCGCACAAAGCTCTCTGATATCGAGCTCGACGAGACGAGCAAACCGAGCTGGGCGCACAGTGCGCTGACCGTGGTTGAGGAGAACGGAAGAGAGATCAAGATCGTTCGCGACAACATGCCTTTCGGGCAGGCCGGGCAGGGCGAATTCGGCACCTACTTCATCGGCTACAGTCGCTCGCCAGTTACGATCGAGATAATGCTGGAAAACATGTTTATCGGACGGCCGCCTGGCAATTATGACCGGATTTTGGATTTCAGCCGGGCCGTAACCGGGAATTTGTTTTTTGTCCCGACTGCGACCTTCCTCGAAGACGTAACGTCAGGAGCACCCGCTGCCGCGCCGCCGGCGATCGAACCTCCGGCCTCCGCGCCGTCGCAATCCGTCCCGCCGATACCCGATTATTCACTCGGCATCGGCTCGCTAAAGGGGAAACCCCGCCGATGAACAACCTGCACCGCGAGCTGGCCCCGATCTCCGACGCGGCATGGGCGCAAATAGAGGAGGAGGCGTCGCGAACATTGAAGCGCTATCTCGCCGGCCGGCGTGTCGTCGATCTGCAAGGCCCGAGCGGTCTTGCTTTGTCCGCTATCGGCACCGGCCATTTGCAGGACATCGCGGCGCCCGCCGATGGCATCCTTGCCCGACGCCGCGAGGTGAATGCACTGGTGGAGCTGCGCGTGCCATTCGAGCTGGACCGCCAGATGATCGACGATGTTGAGCGCGGCGCCAACGACTCCGACTGGCAGCCGGCAAAGGACGCCGCGAAAAGGATCGCCTTCGCCGAGGACGGCGCGATCTTCGAGGGCTATGCGGCTGGCGGCATTCGAGGGATTCGCCAGGGAACCAGCAATCCGATCGAGGCACTGCCTGCCGATGTGCGCAACTACCCCGACGCCATCGCCCATGCGCTGAGTGCGCTGCGCCTCGTCGGGGTCAACGGCCCCTATTCGGTACTGTTGGGCGCCGACGAATACACCGCCGTCGCCGAGGCCAGGGACTACGGCTACCCGGTGCTCGAGCACCTCCGCCGCATTGTCGACGGCGAGATTATCTGGGCCCCGGCCATTGTCGGCGCCTTTGTATTGACGACCCGCGGCGGCGATTTCGATCTCCATGTCGGACAAGACATCTCGATCGGGTATTCGAGCCATACCGACGCCGTGGTCCAGCTCTATCTACAGGAGAGTTTCACGTTTCGTCTGCTGACCAGCGAGGCCGCCGTGGCTCTGGCGAAGGCGCCTGCGTAGCTTGGCCGAATGGCGCGGCATCGGCTCCGTATCAAACGCGTCTACGACCCGTCCGACGAAGGGGACGGCGCTCGTGTCCTGGTCGATCGGCTGTGGCCGCGCGGATTGCCGCGAGAGCGGGCGCAGATCGACCTGTGGCTGAAGGAAATTGCTCCGAGCAATAGCTTGCGGCGCCTCTTCCATGGCAACCCGGCCGGCTGGGAAGAATTCAAAGCCGCCTATTACGCCGAGCTGAAGCAGCCCGCAGCACAAGCGGCGGCCGACCAGTTGCGCGGGCGCTTGGCGCGAGGGCCCGTGACCCTGCTCTTTGCCGCACGGGACGAGAGCCATAACAATGCCGTCGCGCTGAAGGCTTGGCTGGAGCGACGAGGTGGGTCGACCGGCTGCTGAAGGCCGCGGCAATCGGCTTATGATCGTGGCGCACGGGAAATGAGGAGCGCGCGATGGAGAAGAGATTTGGTGTCGTGTCGGCGGACGGGCATTGCCGGCTGATGCATCTGCCTTTTGACCTGTGGACGACGCGTCTGCCCAAAAAATTACGAGACGATGCGCCGAGGGTGGTAGAGCGGCCCGACGGCACCCGGCAGTGGGTAGTTGAGGACCGCCCGTGGAGCGGCGTCGGCTGGGCCGGCGTAGGGCGGGGGCCGGTCAACTGCTACACGCGCGCCGGCTTGGCCGAGGAGCCCGAGCCGGGCATCTTCCGCGCGGCGCACGCCAAATATCGCTGCGAGGACATGGACCGGGACGGCGTCGACGCCGAACTGGTCAACGGCCCCTACGAGCAGATTGCGGCAATCAGAGACCCAGGCCTGCGCACGGCCTGCGTTCAGGCCGTCAACGAGTGGGCGCGGGAGCTGTACGAGGAGTCCGGCGGCAGGTTCATCATGCTGCTTCCACTGCCTTGCCAGACCCCGGAAGAGGCCCTCGCGGAACTGATGCGGGTGGCGGAGTTCGGCCTTCCCACGGGCGTCATCTTCGATTGGGTGAACGCGCCCGAACCGGTATTGCACCAGATTTGGGAACCCCTTTGGGCGGCCGCAGCCGAGACCCGCCTTCCGGTCAACCTGCACGCCAATCCCAGCGGTGGATCGCGCCAGTTGGGAGTGGGGGTCGCGGGCCTGGAGCCGCGCAACCAGTTTCTGATGAGGGTTGCCAACTTTCCGATGGGGGCGATGGCCGAATTATTGAGCGCAGTCGTGTTGTCGGGCATCTGCGATCGTCATCCCGGGGTGCGTTTCGTCCTCGAGGAGGCCGGGGTCGGGTGGGTGCCGTTCCTGTTCTGGCGGTTCGACCGCGAGTACGAGTTCGGCGGGCCGTCGGCCCGAGTCTTCGCGCCCGACATTCCGCTGTCCGACAAGCCCAGTGAATTCGTGCGACGCCAGGTCTTTTTTACATTCGAGGTCGAGGAGGAGGGCGGTTTCCGGCGCGTGCCGGAGATCGGCCTCGGCAACTTCCTGTGGGCGAGCGATTTCCCCGGTCTCGACAGCCCGTGGCCGCATTCCAAAGCGGAGGGGCATGCTCCGGCGGAGGCGGCCCTCGGCAAGGCCGCGCTCGACCGGCTGGTGTTCGAAAATGCCGTGAGCCTCTACAACATTCCGGTGACGTTGCCGCGACAACAACCCATCGCGTAGCGTCGAACCGGCGCCCCCGGAGCTCAACTCGCCGGCGCGCGCTCGGCTAACGTGGCGTGCGGCAGGAGCCCTCAGGCTCAGACGGAAGACGGTGCCGGCGCCGGTGCTCGAGGCGAGTCTCAATTCGCCCCCATGGGCGCGCACCAGTTCGATCGCGAGCCCCAGACCGCTGCCGCCGGGCGGGCCGAGCCGAAGAACGGCCGGAACAGGTTCTCGCGTGCCTTGGGCGGCAGGCCCGGCCCGTCATCGGCCACGTCGATCGCGATCGTTCCGGTCTCGCGCTCGGCGGTAAAGCGCAGCCGGTGTGACCCGGCCTCCACTGGATGTTCGATCGCGGCCTGCTGTCTCTCGGCGATGACTACACGATCCTCGTGGCTAAAGGCCGCGTTCCAGAACCAGTCTTTAGACTCGTGAATCCTGACGGCAGGCTGAAGCTACCAACTCGGGCCGAATTTAGGCCACATCCTCAATTTCTGCGATTCCATGGGGAGACAGTTTTCAAGGGATGACTGAAAGGGCAGACGCCTGTTCCCCGAACCTCGCACGGTAGACCTAATTTTCCCCATCATGCGAGTGCACGAACCATACCTGCGCCAAGAGCGGAAAGCCTGGGATGAGGAGAGAGGCTATGCGCCCGTTACGTGCTCCCGGTCGTAACGGAGCTTAAGCCGCTATGGATCTTCTTTGAAATCGCTATCTCATGGGTCCGATGGTGCGGGAGGCTGGCAGAGCCTCGATCGGCCCCTGCGGACCCTTACAACATTGGACCGATTTGGCCTAGTCACTTGGGAGCACGACACGGCGATGCTGCGAATGCTCCAAGTGCCGGAGCTGAAGCGAGCAATGGGGTTTGACGACCGGTTTCGGGTCGAATTCGGGACGCGTCGCGACCGGATCCGATTGCTGGGTAATGGCGTATGTCCGCCCGTGATGGAAGCGACAGTGCGCGCATTGACGCAAGAACTACCGACGGATTCCGACCTAACAGAAGCCGAGCTGCCGCAGCCTGCTTGCCCAGTATTGTCCAAGACCGCGTACCTAAAAATTTCACTTCCGAATCAACTGAAGAGCCTCAAAAGACGCGCCCGGAAAATCGCCGCAATCCCGTGATAACCGATCCAACCTCCGAAGTGCATCTGGCTGTCCTTGCACGTTGGTTTTATCGATGAGTTCATCAAATCTTAACCCAATAAACACCGAACAGCAGTCAAGATCAGTGAACATTTTGCTGTTTGTTTGGACCCTGAGCGCCACCGCGTCAGCGCTCCTTCGGCAATATCGCCGGCTGGCTGTTTTTTCGCTGCAAATAACAGCCAGATCAGCGAAACCTGCTGACCAAAGACGCGGCGCACCGGTCAACTCGCCGACGCGCGCGCCCGGCTGACCTGGTGTTTGGCAGGGGCGGCGAGGGTGAGGCGAAAGACGGTGCCGGCGCCGGTGCTCGAGGCGAGGCTCAATTCGCCGCCATGGGCGCGCACCAGTTCGCGGGCGATCGCGAGCCCCAGACCGCTGCCGCCCGGGCGGGCCGAGCCGAAGAATGGCCGGAACAGGTTCTCGCGCGCCTTGGGCGGCAGACCCGGTCCGTCATCGGCCACTTCGATCGCGATCGTTCCAGCCTCGCACTCGGCGGTGAAGCGCAGCCGGTGTGCCCCGGCCTCGACCGCGTTGCGGGCGAGGTTGAGAAACACCCGGTACAGCTGATCGCGGTCGGCTTCGACCACGAGATCGGACGGGATCTCATCCTCGATCGCCAATTCGTTTTCGGACAGCCCAAGATCCGGGCCGATCTCGTCGATCAGCGGCGCCAGCGAGAACTGGGTGCGCGCCAGAGGCGGCGTGTCGTCGCGCGAGAAATCGAGCGTGCGCGTGCACAGAGCAATTGCCCGATCGATCGCATCGAGGAGGCGCGGCGCGACGCGGCGCACCTCCGGCGCGGCGCTGGCAGTTAGCCCGTCGGTCACTAGGCGTGCCGTCGCGAGGATGTTGCGCAAATCGTGGTTGATCTTGGTCACGGCCGTGCCGAGCGCGGCGAGTCTGGCCCGCTGGCCTAGCGCCTGGCGCACCGTTCTTTGCAAAACCGCCAGCTCGCGCTCAGCGACCCCGATCTCGTCCCGCCGGCGGCTCGCCGCAATCACCCTTGCGGCATCCTCGGGATCCTCGCGGAATTCGACCATGCTAGCGGTAACCCGGCGCATTGGCCGTACCAGCAGCCACTGCAGGCTCAGATAGACGAGCGCTGCGGTCACTAGCGACAGCACAAGCGAGAGTTCGAGGATGCGAAGGCCGAAATCCCATAGCTCATCCCGCAGCGGCGCCTCGTCGAGCAACACCTCAGCGGTGTCGGCGGTATCGGCTCCGGCCGGGCCGAGCACCCGCAGGATACGGTTCCCCTCTCCCGACAAAGTTCTGAACGATCCGCGGATCGCCAGCCAGACGTTCGGATGGGTCAAGTCGATCGTGAAATCCGGACGCGGCGGATCAGCGCGGTCGAGCCGCAGCGCTGATCCGTCAGCTCGGTGGAGAGCCACCCCCTGCGCGCCGACGCGGGCAAGAAGCTTGTCGATCAGGGTCTGCCCGAGCTGGCCGGTCGGGCTCGCATCGAACGCTAAGATGGCAATGTATCCGGCAGCGAGGCGGTTCTCAAAATAAGTCATGCGATAGCGCGCGACGGAGGGCACAAAGATCAGCACCTCGCCGACCATCACAAAAAAGACGGTAAGGATCAGAAGACGGGCGGAAAGGCTCTTCAGCAGCACAACCCATTCCGGAGTGAAGCTGTCGCCACCCTTCGCCGCTCTTAACCGAAGCGCGCCAGAAAACGCACGATGCGTCGGGTGCGCGGCGAGAACAGGGTCGGCGTATAATAGCATCCGGCAGCCCGTTTGCTCGCCTCGCCGCGCGTAGGGTAGGGCACGATCAGGTTGGCCAGCGCGCCGATCTTGAGCCTTTGCGAGATCGCCAGCGCCCAAGGGAGGATCAAATCGCCTGCCCCGGCGCCGAGGATGGAGGCGCCGAGGATTCGGCCGTTGCGGCGCAGCACGGCTTTGACAAAACCCATCGTCTCGCGTTCGGTCTGCGCCCGATCGTTTTCCGAAAAAGGCCATTGCAGCACGTGTGGATACTCGCCTACGGCGCGCGCGGCGGCTTCGGTCAATCCAACCTGCGCGAGTTCGGGATCGGTGTAGGTGACCGAAGGAAGCGCCCGATAATCGACTTTGGCGGGCAGTTTGAAGAGCGCGTTTCGAATCACGATCCCGGCGTGATAAAGCGCAATGTGCGTGAATTGCGGGCCCCCCGCGACATCGCCGATCGCAAAAGCGCGACGGTTGGTCGTGCGGAGACGCTCATCGACGGTAATCCCCTTTGCGGTCGCCTCGATCCGCGCAGCAGGCAGGTCGAGCGCCTCGATGCTAGGCCGTCGTCCTGCGGCGACCAGCAAGTGCGACCCGGTGATTCGTTCGCCGTCGGCGAGCCGGGCGATAATCCGATCTCGGTCGCGTTCGAGACCGGAGACCTCGATACCCGGACGTATCACGATCCCCTCATCCGCCAGGTGGCCGGTGAGGCTGGCGACGAGTTCGGGATCGTCGCGGGGAAGCACTGGTCCGACATCGAGCACGGTGACCTGCGCGCCGAGCCGGCGATGCGCTTGCGCCATCTCGATGCCGATCGGACCGCCGCCGATCACGATCAGATGGTCCGGCCGCGCCCGGTTGGCGAAAATCGTTTCATTCGTCAAATAAGGTACGGTATCGAGCCCCGGTATCTTGGGGACCGCCGGCTGCGAGCCTGTCGCGATTACAAAGCGGCGGGGGCGAATTCCGATATCGCCGGCGCGGATCGTGCGGGGACCCGTGAAGCGGGCCTCGCACCGCAATACCCTAACCCCGAGCCCCTCAAAGCGCTCGACGGAATCGTTGGGCGCAATAGCTGCGATGACCTGCTGAACGCCGCTGGCGGCGGCAGCGAATTCGACGCCGAAGCCGCCCATAATGATTCCCAGGGCCGCACCACGCCGCGCCAACTCGGCAAGACGTGCGGCGGCGAGCAGCGATTTCGAAGGAATGCAACCGAAATTGAGGCAATCGCCACCCATCAGCCCGCGCTCGATCAACACGACCTCGGCACCCATCTGCGCCGCGCCCGCCGCCACCGCCAAGCCGCCCGAGCCGGCGCCTACGATGCACAGGTCGGGGGCGAGCCGCTCGGTCATGCGAGCCGCTTGCCGCGCCAGCGCTTATAGATCACCGGGAACAGCGCGAGCAGGGCAAGCCCGATGATCGGGACGAGCAGACTGGGGTTGAGGATGATCGCCAGGTCTGGCTCTTCGACAAGGCTGCCCAGCCCGTTGCCGAGACTGGCATAGACAAAGGTGCCGGGAAGGATACCTAGGAAAGTCGCGAGGATGAAGGTCTGCAGCCTGACCCCGACCAACGCTGGGACCAGATTGACGAGCCAAAACGGGAAAATCGGCACCAGCCGCAACACCAGCAGATAATTGAAGGCGTCGCCGCGGAACCCAGCTTCGAGCTTGCTGACAAAACGCCCAGCCCGTTGTGCGAGACCGCCCAGGCCGGCGCGAGCGGCAAGAAAAATTGCAGTGGCCCCGAGCGTCGCACCGATCACCGCGATCAACCCGCCGACCCAGGTTCCAAAGAGAAAGCCGCCGGCGATCGTCAAGACCACGGCCCCGGGAACCGACAATGCGACCAACATCGCGTAAACCGCGAGATACGCCAACGCGGCAAGTACGCCCCACTGCTGGACGAGACCGCACAGCCAGTCGCGGTTCAGGACGAGAGCCGAGAAGGTCAGGTAGCGATGCCCGCCTGCCAGCATAAACACGATCCAGGCGACGGCAAGAAGGGCAAGCGGGAGTAGCCGACGGGCGGAGTACCGTTGTTGCGGGGGAGCGTCGTCGGCCATCAAGATCTCAGCACAAGCAGAAAAGCCGATGCTAGCCCGTTCGCCGCAGTCGGACAGTCACCTTCGTGTGAGGTCGGGGGGCCTCCAATGATTTATAGTTAATTTGTGGAATATTGATTGCAACCAGAGAGCGCAGCCCGCATTATGGCAAGGCATCCAACGATGCTCATTGCCCTGTCACCGCAGCCAGCTGACAAGGGAGAAACCCCGGTCGTCGCGACCGGGGTTTCGCTTTTTGCCACTACGGATACGCTCAGGGCCGGCGATCTGGCGCCAAAGTCGCCCCCCTTCGACAAGCTGCCACGCCGCTAATGTCGGCAAACCGATTATCAAATCGCGCGCCCGCTTCAGGAGGGACAAGGCCAGCGCCATCTCTGGTGTCAATCCGAAGCTGGCACCCAGCAGGATATAGGCTCCCTCCTGGACCCCGACCGCGTTCGGGACTACAAAAGCGATGCTGCGGATCGCGTAAAGCAGGCTCTCGATCGCCAGCACTGTGGCAAAATTGAGAGATGCGCCGGCAAAGCGGAGCGCGATCCAAGCTTCGAACGTACTCGCGATCCAGCAAGCGAGGTGCAGCGCAAAGCTGGAAAAAACTCTGGCTGGATGCCGGTAAATGGCGGCCAGCGCCATGTGCAGCGCGACTGCTCCGTCCGCGGTTTTGTCTGCCCAGCCGCGACCGAGCATCCGAGCAAATTGGTCGAGCAACTCAAAGCCACGACGCTGGAAGGCAACAAATCCGATTGCGAGGAACCCCGCCGCGGCGAGACCGGCCGTGACCGCCGTAGCGATTGCCGCGTGCGGATCGAGAGAGACGAGGCAGGCCAGTCCGAGCGCCGTGTAACCGAGTTGCCCAAAAAGCTCGAGGGTGACATCGACAATCGTACTCGCCGTCGCGGCGAGCGCGGCGACACCAGCCAGGGTTACGGCGCGGGCACCCAGGACATAGCCGCCAACTTGCGAAAGCGGCAGCAACTCGGAGCCGGAATCGCGGACAAAGCGCCCCCACACCGGCACCCAGAGCCTGGTGCCGGGCAACAGCACCCCCCAAGCGATCCCCATCGCGCCCAACAATGCGAGGTGGATCGCGCAAATTGCGGCGAGACCCGACCAACCGACGGCAATGAGAGGCCGAGTCACTGCTGTCACGCCGAAATACGCGACGAGAGCCGTCACCACGGCCAACCCGACCAGGGTGGCCAGAACGGCAAACAGCTTCACGCCTGCCCTTGCCCCGCAATACGGATGCCATTCGGCAGGCACAGCCCGGCGAGCGCCATCCGCGCTAGTCTCGGAAGAAATCGTGGGCGCAACAGGTTGGCGTCAAAGTCTCGCATCCGCCGCTCATGCTCGGCACAACATTCTTCGATCAGGCCGCGTAACGTGAATCCTTCGAGGAATACACTTGCTTGAGTTGCAGAAAAATCCTTTCCGTCGTTTGCTCGTTGGCCTCGCCGGACAGTGGCGAGGAGGCGGGCGATCGCCCGGGCGTAGTATCGCGCGGCATTGGCGCCGCGCAGCCAGCCTGGGATCTTTCCCAGCGCCGCCTGATGCCAAGCCATCCAGTTGATGAAAAAAACAATGTGCCGGGTTTCCTCCCGCATCAGCATGTCGAAGATTTCGAACAACGGTTCCGGCAAAAAAGCCGATCGGCGCGCGATCTTGAACACGCCAAAGCCGAGGAAGGAATCGAGGCATTCGCCATAACCGAAATCGGCGAATGCCCGGTGAAGGTCGGGACCCAGCGGTTCATCGAGCGGACGTTCATCCGCAGAGATGCTGTAGCGCCCGACCATTTGCCGCAGCAACTCCGCGTGGCGCGCCTCTTCGAAACCCTGGAGGGCGACGGCCTCATGCACCAGCGGATCGGCTATCGTTTGCGCGTACGCATCGACGATGGCCCCCGCCCGCCGCTCCGTGTACAGCACTTCCTGCCAAAATGGGATGGCGCGCAGGCGGTCGAGCGCTGCCTCGTCCAGCTCGGGCCAAGTCAATGTCTTGGGCTCGAACCGACAATGGCTGGTGATAAAATCTCGACAGAAGCGCTCCTTGTGCTCCTCGGATCCGATCTTCATGAGGTGGCCTAAGCGATCCTTGGACGCCGCATGAAACGCCGAACAAAGCGCACCAATCGCGGCACGAAGTGCGGCCGCAACAGACGAAAATCATAGCCCGACAGCCGTCGTTCGTTCTCTTCGAGACAGATATCGATCAGGGCGGCGGGAGAGAGGTCGACAGCGCCGAGCGCCTTGCTGCCGGTCAGGGTGAAGTTGTTGTTCTGTGCCGCGGTTTCCGATCCCTCGGCGGTGTTCCCAACGCTTCGAGCAATCCCGATGCGCTCCCACACCAACAAGATCCAGACTGCCAGCACCTTGGCGCCGAAGAGCGGCCGACGCAGCCACGACAGGTTCCGTTTGTGCCATCCTATCCAATTGACAAAGAACAGAATGTGCCGGCCCTCCTCCTGCATGACGGGCTCAAAAGTATCGACGAGCGCAGAAGGGAAAAAGCCGGAGCGTTTGGCCAGCGCAAACAGGCCGAAGGCGAAGAAGCTGTCGATGCACTCGCTGAACCCGGTGACCATGAAAGCCCATTCGGGGTCGCGCGGCCGACGATACTCCGGCTCCGGCGCCAGAGAGATGCCGTAGGCTTCGACGAGGTTCGCGAGAACCTCTTTGTGGCGCCCTTCCTCAAACCCATCCAGCTCGACGGCACGGCGCAGCAGCGGATCTTCGATTACCGCAGCATAGCTCAGCACCCGCTGGCGTGCCTTTCCTTCGGTCTGCACCGCAATGTCCCATATGGGCAGGCTGACCAGGCGCTCTCGGGACTCTTCATCGAGCACCGGCCAATCGATGATTGACGGCTTGTATGGATTGTGCGTGTCGAGCAGCATACGACAAAAGGCGGTCTTGTGGGCCTCGCTGCCGGGTGCGATCGGTCCTGAGATCCCTGCCTCCCAAATCCGGGCCGCGCGGTCGGCGGCCTCCACCGCCGCTTCGTCAAACATCCCGACTACCTCCTGTATCGCAGGCCCCCGACTCTGCCCTCGTCGAGCGCGCTGCGTGTATAACGATTTAACGGCCGGTTACCATCCTTTCTCGCCCGAAAGGCCGTTGACCGCCCCGACTGGGGTCACTATATAGCCGCCTCCGCTCGGGAGAGCTGCCCTAATCGGAACCACTGCCGTGAAGCGTACTTACCAGCCCAGCAACTTGGTCCGCAAACGCCGGCATGGGTTTCGGGCGAGAATGGCGACCGTCGCGGGCCGGCGGGTTCTGGCGGCGCGCCGCGCCAAGGGTCGGAAGCGTCTGTCCGCCTGAAAAGGTGGTTGGCGGTTCGCAGCGCGCTCGAGGCCCCCGGTTCGACACACTGAAGCTTCGGGCCGACTTTCTCCGTGTGGCGAGTTCCGGGCGGCGTTGCGCCGCACCCTCGTTGGTGGTCCAAGCCGGAGCCCATTCGGGCGGGCCCGATAGCCCGTCGCCGATACGGGCCGGGTTCACGGCGAGCCGGAAAATCGGCAATGCTGTCGTCCGCAACCGCGCAAAGCGGCGAATGCGCGCTGCCGCAGCCGAGATGTTGCCCAAGCACGGGCGGCCAGGACGCGATTATGTGCTGATTGCCCGGTCGGGGACGGCGAACCGGCCTTTTTCGGAGCTGCTCGCCGATCTGGAAAGGGCTCTGCGGCGGCTCGGACGTGACGACCCGCGTCCGCCAACGGTGACGCGTGCCTGTTTATGAGTAAGGGTTTCCTCTGATGCTGCCTCTCAGCGCATGAACCGTCGGACGAAGCGCATCAGGCGCGGCATCAACCGCGGCCGCAACAGCCTCGCGTCATAGCCCGCAAAACGGCGCTCGTGCTCGCTCAGACAAATTTCGATCACTGTGGCAGCCGAGACGTTGTCGCTACCCATCATCCGGCTGCCGGTGAAGACAAAATTGTCGTCCTGAGGCATACAGCTCGATTGTCCGCTGAGACCTTGCGCGATCCCGATCCTCTCCCAAATCAGAAACGCCCAAGCCGAGATGATCTTGCCCGTGAAGAGAATGCGCCGCCATATGGGCAGGTTGCGGCGGTGCCAGGCCACCCAATTCACGAAGAAAATGATATGCCGGCCTTCCTCCTGCACGACGGGCTCGAAGGTGTCGACAAGCTCGGGAGGGAAAAATCCCGAACCCTTAGCCAACGCAAACAGGCCGAACGCGAAGAAGGTGTCGACACATTCACAGAAGCCGGCCAGCAGGAAGGCCCATTCCGGGTCCCTGGGGGGCAAGTACTCGGGCTCCGGCGCGAGCGGGATTCCGTAGGCCGCGACGAGGTTCGACAGCACTTGCTTGTGACGTTTCTCCTCGAAACCATCGATTTCGATTGCTTCCCGCACCAGCGGGTCCGCCACCGTACGGGCATAGCTCAACACCCTTAGGGTCGCGTTGCCCTCGGTCTGCATCGCAATGTCCCAGATCGGGAGGCTGACCAAGCGATCGCGCGCCGCGGGGTCGAGGGCGGGCCAGTCGACGATCGACGGACGGTAGGGGTTATGCGTATCGAGCAGCATGCGGCAGAAGGCTTGCTTATGCGCCTCGCTGCCGAGCGCGATCGGTCCGAATTCGCGGGCCTCCCATTCCCGCGCGGCGCTGTCTGCAGCCCGCACTTCGGAAGCATCCAAGTCGAGCGTAGCTCCCCCCCTTTCGATCGCCTCCGACATGGTGCTCCTCACCCGCTAACAGACTGGTCGGAAATGCCCCCGATAGCTCACGTGCGTCAGAATCGTGCCCCAAACCGCGCGCTTCCGCGTACTTAATAGTGGAACTTCGGATCCGGCAAGCGCCACCTTCGGTTCCGCTCGAACCCAAAGAGCATTGATCATTCCTCGTGCCGCACTGCCGTCGATTTCCCGAGGCGCGGGGTTGTAAGAATGGCAGTCCGCTCCGATTTTCTTGCGTGGTCGCGCCGGCCGGGCCAACCGCTGCTCGCGCGACGCGTGTCCGGCGCCCCCGGCCATCGGCATTTGCCGGTTCACGCGAACCGAAGTGTTGGTAGAACCTGATCGCAACGGCGCACATCGGACGGCCCGAACAACTGGACATTTCCGCGGTGAGCGCCGACGGGCCCGCCTTCCGCAGCGTCTGCCTCGGTTGGCTTTGCGGGGCCGAACGTTTGGCGGATCCCGCGCGGGAGTAAATGGATGAAACCCCAATATCGTGCGGGGATGACGAGCATGGTGTTGAGCGGTGCCGTGCGAGGTTACCAATTGCTGGTCTCGCCACTGCTACCGCCGGCGTGCCGCTTTTTGCCGACGTGCTCGGAATATGCGGCAGAGGCGATCGAGCGACACGGCGCCCGCCGCGGGGCCTTTCTTGCTCTGCGACGACTGGCTCGCTGCCATCCGTGGGGCGGTCGCGGTTACGATCCGGTTCCGGAACCCCGCCGCCTCGACCGCCCTGCCGCAAAGCCAACTCATTAGGCCTGATGCGCCCTCCGGCTCACACCGTCAACACGACATGGAACAGCGCAACCTCCTTATCGCGATAGTCCTTTCGGTCGGGATCCTAATCGCCTTTCAGTTCGCGTTGGAACACATGCGCCCGCCTCAGCCTGCCGCAC
This sequence comes from Alphaproteobacteria bacterium, assembly GCA_019244535.1. Lineage (GTDB taxonomy): Bacteria > Pseudomonadota > Alphaproteobacteria > ATCC43930 > CGMCC-115725 > AP-15. The sequence continues at coordinate 15,521 of JAFASL010000132.1, read as the reverse complement.
CACCCGCAGGCACAACGGCGACAGCACCCGCGAAAACCGGCCCGGGTGCCCAATCCGCTCCACCTTCAGCGGCGTCCGCCAGCGCTCCAGGAGCGGCGGCTCCGGCGCATACCGTCGAGACGCGTCAAGCCGCACTCGCGGAGCAGCCTCGCGTCGAAATCGCGACCCCGCGGCTACACGGCTCGATCGATCTTTTGGGGGCAAGGCTCGACGATCTGACCCTTGCCGACTACCACGAAACCGTCGATCCGAAGAGCCCCGAGGTCGGGCTGCTATCGCCGCCCGGGACACAGGACCCTTATCTCGCCGAGTTCGGCTGGGTGGCAACCACACCGGACATCAAAGTCCCGGGACCACAGACCCGATGGACCGCATCCAGCGGCCCGCTCACTCCGACCAGCCCCGTCACCTTGACTTGGGACAACGGGCAAGGACTGATCTTTACGCGGGTGATCAGCGTCGATGCGAACTACATGTTCACCGTTCGAGATGCGGTCCGCAATACGGGCGACACGCCGGTAAAGCTGCTGCCTTATGGGTTGATCAGCCGTACCGGTACACCGCACGTCGCCGGCTACTACATTCTGCACGAGGGGTTGATCGGCTATCTCGGCGGGTCGCTGCACGAAGTGAAATACTCGTCGCTGACACCCGGAACGCCGCTCGATTACGCTTCCGAAGGCGGGTGGCTCGGCTTCACCGATAAATACTGGCTGACCTCGCTGATCCCGCCGCAGAACGAGGCGGTTAAGGCGCGGTTCACCCACACGGTCGATGCCGGAACCGATCGCTATCAGGCGGACTATCTCGGCAAGGAAGTCACCGTGCCTCCGGGCGGCACGGCGGAATCGTCGGCTCGCTTTTTTGCCGGCGCGAAGGAGGTCAATCTCCTCGATGCCTATAAGGATTCAGGCATTCCTCTGTTTGACCGTGCGATCGATTTTGGCTGGTTCTATTTCTTGACGAAGCCTATTTTTTTAATTCTGCAATTTTTCTATCAAATTCTGGGAAATTTCGGGTTGGCCATTCTGTTGCTGACCTTGTGCGTCAAGCTGCTCTTCTTCCCGCTCGCCAACAAATCCTACCAAGCGATGAGCAAGATGAAGCTGCTGCAGCCTGAGATCCAGAAATTACGCGAACGATTCCCCGACGACAAGGCGCGCCAGCAGCAGGAGATGATGGCCCTTTACAAGCGCGTCGGCGCCAACCCTCTGGCCGGATGCCTGCCGATCGTCATTCAAATCCCGGTGTTTTTTGCGCTGTACAAGGTGCTGTTCGTCACGATTGAGATGCGCCACGCGCCGTTCTTTGGCTGGATTCATGACCTGTCGGCGCCCGACCCGACCTCCTTTGCCAACCTGTTCGGACTGCTTCCGTTCGTGCCGCCGGCCATCCTGATGATCGGCGCTTGGCCGCTGATCATGGGTCTGACGATGTTCCTGCAACAAAAGCTCAACCCGCAGCCGGTCGATCCGGTGCAAGCGCGGATGTTCATGCTGCTGCCGATCGTCTTCACTTATATGCTCGCCGCCTTTCCGGCCGGGCTGGTAATCTACTGGGCATGGAACAACCTGCTCAGCATCGGTCAGCAATGGGCGATTATGCATCGCGCCGGCGCCGCCTGATAAGCGATGGTCGGGGAAATGACCGAACGGGTAGGTCCTTCGGCCGAAATCTTCCAGCCGCGCGCCGACGACCCCGGCTTTGCCGGAGGAGCCCGGCGGCTCTTCGCCGGAGAAGCCCGGTTCATCACGGGCGCGTCGCGCCCCGCGATGCTCCCGCCTGAGGGATTACCTGAAATCGCCTTTGTCGGCCGCTCCAATGTCGGAAAGTCGAGCCTCGTCAATGCGCTGACCGGCCGGCGGATGCTGGCGCGGATCTCCAATACCCCGGGACGGACACGCCAGATCAATTTCTTTGATCTGAGCGGTCGCCTGATGCTTGTTGATCTGCCCGGCTATGGCTACGCCGGAGCGCCGAAATCTGCGGTAAAGATTTGGACCGGCCTGGTGCGGCACTATCTCCATACCCGCGCTGCGCTGCGGCGGGTCTGCCTGCTGATCGATGCTCGTCACTGCATCAAAGACATCGACCGCCCGTTAATGGCCTTGCTCGATGCTGCCGGGGTCTCGTATCAGGTTATCCTGACCAAGGCCGACAAGGCCAACAGGGGCGAGCTCGCGGCAATTCCCGCCAAGATCGGGGGCGAGCTCGCTGAACATGCGGCGGCGCACCCCGAAGTTCTTTTGACGAGTGCGGTCGACCGCCGAGGCATTACAGAGTTGCGCGAGGCCCTGGCCGATTTTGCGCTGCAACTCGGGCAAACGCGTTAGAGTGCGCGCCGCGATGAGTCCCGGCCTGAAATCGTTCCCGCCCGCCCCGATCCCCAACCCTGACCCGGTCGTCAAGGCTACCGTGTTGGCGCAGGCGCTCCCCTATATGCGCCGCTATGCCGGACATACGTTGGTTGTCAAATATGGCGGCCACGCAATGGCCGACGGCACGCCCGACGATCCTTTCGCTCGCGATGTCGTGCTGCTGAAGCAGGTCGGCATCAACCCGATCGTCGTCCATGGAGGCGGGCCGCAGATTGCCCATATGCTCAAAAGGCTCGGCATCGAGACCCGCATCGTCGACGGCTTGCGGGTGACAGACCGCGAGACGATGGAAGTGGTCGAGATGGTTCTGGCCGGGACGATCAACAAGCAGCTCGTATCGGCGATAAACGCCGAGGGCGGCTGCGCGATCGGCCTTACCGGCAAGGATGGTGGGCTGATCGAGGCAAACAAGCTGGTGCGCACCCGGATTGGAGGCGGCATCAGGACCGAGATCGATCTTGGCTTTGTCGGCGAGCCGAAACGGATCGCTTCGGGGGTGCTCGACACCTTCAAGCAATCCGACATCATCCCTGTAATCGCGCCGATCGGCGTCGGCGGATCCGGCGAGACCTACAACATCAATGCCGACACGGTGGCCGGGGCGGTGGCCGCGGCGGTCAAGGCGACGCGTCTGCTGCTGCTGACCGACGTTGCCGGGGTGCTCGATGCCGACAAGAAGCTCATTTCAGAACTCACCGTCGCGAGAGCGCGGCAATTGATCGGCGAAGGCGTGATCAATGGCGGCATGATCCCCAAAGTCGAGACCTGTCTTGAGGCCGTCGAGGGCGGTGTCGAGGCGGCAGTTATCGTCGACGGACGCGTGCCGCACGCGATCCTGCTTGAGCTGTTCACTGAAGGCGCAGGAACGCTGATTCGGGCCGAATAGCCACTCGAACCGATGAGCACACCGCGCGGCCGGCCGCTGGTCGAGATAGAGACCTGGATTTTTGATCTGGACAACACGCTCTATCCAGCCTCCTGCCGGCTTTTCGACCAGATCCACGCTCGCATGACGGATTTTATCGCCGAACTTCTGGACATCACGCCCGAAGCGGCACTCACCGTGCAGAAGACCTATTTCCGCGAGCACGGAACGACGATGCGCGGCCTGATGACGGTCAACCGCATCAACCCGGAGGACTTTCTCGCTTATGTGCACGAGGTCGACCTCGCCTGCGTACCGCCCGACCCGGTCCTCGTCAACGCCTTGATGAAATTGCCCGGGCGCAAGATCGTCCACACCAACGGCTCACAGCGCCATGCCGAGCGGCTGCTCGACCACCTCGGCATTGCCGCCTCGTTCTGTGGCGTCATTGACATCGCTGCCGCGGGCTACGACCCGAAACCGGCGCTCGCCGGCTACCACGAATTGCTGCGGCGCCACGAGGTCAGCCCGGGCAGCGCACTGATGGTCGAGGACATGGCACGCAACTTGGTACCGGCCGCCACACTCGGGATGACCACCGCCTGGGTCCGTAATCCTGCCGACTGGGCTGCCGACGGCAGCAATGGCGACCACATCCATCACATCGTCGACAACCTCGGCGCCTTTCTCGCCGCCGTGCCTGGCGCCGAGCCGTGCGATCCCATACAATCCCGCAGCATGCCTGTCGCCGACACAATCCGCAGCAAGCTGACCGAAAGGTTCGCTCCGACCGGTCTCGAGATCGAAGACCAGTCGCACCTGCATGTCGGGCACGAAGGCGCGCGGCCGGGCGGCGAGACTCATTTCGCCGTCGCGATCACCTCTGCCGCCTTTATCGGTAAGAGCCGTGTGGCGCGCCAACGGCTGGTCTATGAGACTTTGGGCGACGAGCTGGCGACCAGCGTCCACGCGCTGTCTTTGACCACGCTCGCTCCGGGTGAAGGCAGCGCTTAGGCGCGGGCGACCTCGGCCAGGAATTGGCGGAGCGGGTCGATCGGCGCGTCCTTCATTACGAACACCTGACCGATCCGGCGCGGCATAATGAGGGTGATCCGGCCATCGCGGACCTTTTTGTCCTTGTTCATATGAGTGAGCAGGCGCTCCGCCGGGATCCCTGGCAATCCGGCCTGCGAAATCCGCGTCGGCAGCCCCTTGGCGTCCAGATGACGGCGCACTCGCCGGGCATCGTCGGCCGGGGCGAGACCCAACTTTGCCGCGAACTGGAAGGCAAGGACCATGCCGAGCGCAACCGCCTCGCCGTGCAGCAGCCCGGGGCCGAACCCGGTCTCGGTTTCCAGCGCATGGCCGAATGTATGCCCGAAATTGAGGAGCGCCCGGTTGCCCTCCTCGCGTTCGTCGGCGGCAACGATCTCGGCCTTCATCGCACAGCTGGTCATGATGGCGCGGCGTGTCGCCGCCGGCTCGAGCCTGCAGACGGCATCGCCCTCGGCCTCCAGCCAGCCGAAGAATTCGGCATCGCCGATCAGCCCGTACTTGGCAGTCTCGGCATAGCCGGCAAGGAGTTCGCGGCGCGGCAGGCTGGCCAGGGTATCCGTGTCCGCCAGAACCAGGCGAGGCTGGTAGAACGCGCCGATTAGGTTTTTTCCTATGCGGGTATTAATGCCCGTCTTCCCGCCGACCGAGCTGTCAACCTGCGCCAACAATGTCGTCGGGATCTGGACGAAATCGATGCCGCGCAACAGGGTCGCAGCGGCGAACCCGGTTAAATCCCCGACCACCCCGCCGCCCAAGGCGATCAGCATCGTCCCGCGCTCGATGCCGATCGCCAGAATGTCTTCCGCCAGCCGGCCAAAATGAGCCAGATCTTTGGTTTCCTCACCGGGCGGCAAAAGCACGGCCTCGTAGGCGATCCGCGCCTCGGAAAGGCTGTCCCGCAGGGCTGCAAGGTAGTGTCCAGCGACGGTCTTATCGGCGACCACCACGACTTGGCGGCGCCGCATCAAAGGGAGCATCTCATGGCCGGCACGTGCGATCAGACCGGGCCCCACCAGGATGTCGTAACCTCTGTCAGCGAGCTCTACCCTCAATCGCTCGATTATTTTCATGGCTCTCCGCCTCTACAGCTCCGGCAATGATGTCGTGACTGGGCAGGCCGCCAGCGCTGCAATCGCCCGGGTTACCGTCGCTTCAGGTGATCCCTCACCGCTGTCTACCGCGACATCGGCTTCCGAGTAAACGGGATGGCGCCGCTCGATAAGCTCGGCAAGGATCGCGCGCGGATCGCCTTGTTTGAGCAGCGGTCGGTTACTTCGACGCAACACGCGGGAGACTAGGACATCGAGATCGGCGCGCAGCCACAGCGAGACGGCTCGGCGGGCGATCAACTGCCGGGTCGTTGGATCCATAAAGGCACCCCCGCCGGTGGCCAGCACGTGCACTGGCTGGGCGAGCAGCCGGCCGATGACCCGCCGTTCGCCCTCGCGGAACACCCGCTCGCCGCGATTGGCGAAGATCTCCTCGATAGTCTCGCCCGCAGCTGCTTCGATCTCGGGATCCGAATCGAAAAACGGCAGACCGAGGCGCGCCGCAAGGCGCCGGCCGATCTTGCTCTTTCCGGCGCCCATCAGACCGACTAGGACGATGGCGCGGCTCGGGACTAACCGGCGGATTTCCGGCATCTTTCGGTCAGCTAGGACCGCTTCGAACTGCGCCCCGCCTCTCACCGCTCTTTCTCCCTGCCGGACGACACGGTACTAGCATATCGTCCAATCTCGTCGTCAATCCGCAGGGGGAGATTTGGACATGGACATCGGGGTTGTGCAAGTTGCGAGCCGCGGGGGTATGGGGAAGGCGACCGTCGCATTGGTCATTGTGATTGCCCTGCTGCTCGGCGGCATGGCTTTTCTCGCGCTCTGGAACCCCTCGCCTCCTTCGGCTCCGGTAGAGAAGGTATTACCGGATGCACGCTTCCCTAAGTAACAAGCGAACCGCCATAGAGTGCCGGCTCGCGGTCAAAGCTGCCGTTGCCGACCGCCCTTGACGGCTCGAAGCATCTCGTCGAGGCATTTCTCGAGATGCTGCAAGCTGAGCGCGGCGCGGCAATGCTGACTCTTGTCGCTTACCGCTACGATCTCTCCGACCTCGCAGGTTTTCTCGCGAACCGCGGCATGACACTGGAGGGGGTGGACCGCGCGAGCCTGCATGCCTATCTGACCGGGCCGACGACCGCGCGGCTGGCTCCGAGAACCCTCGCCCGGCGTATCTCGGCAATGCGGCAGTTCTACAAGTTTCTCCTGCTCGAAGGCGTGAGGCCGGACGATCCGACTACGGAACTCGATACGCCGCAGCTCGGCCGGCCGCTGCCCAAGATCTTGTCGGAAAGCGAGGTCAAGGCGTTGATCGACGCAGCTCAAACTTGGTCTGGCAATGAGGGAACACGCCTTGGTTGTATTGTCGAGCTGCTCTATGCGACGGGGCTCAGGGTCTCTGAGCTCGTGACCCTGCCGCTCGCCGCGGCGCGCAGCGCCGCGCGTTTCCTGATTGTTTCGGGCAAGGGCGGCAAGGAGCGGGTCGTGCCGTTGAGCGACCCGGCCCGCGCCGCCCTCAGCCGCTACCTCGAATGCCGCAGCAACTTTCTGCCAGACGCGAGGCACTCCCGCTGGCTGTTTCCTTCGCGCGGCCGGGCCGGACACCTGACCCGCCAGCGCACCGGTCAACTGCTGAAGGAGCTCGCCGCCCACGCCGGCCTCGATCCCGAGCGTTTATCGCCGCACGCGCTACGCCACGCCTTCGCCAGCCACCTGCTGGCCCACGGCGCCGATCTACGCAGCGTTCAGCAGATGCTCGGGCATGCCGACATCGCAACGACGCAAATCTACACGCATGTCGAGACCGACCGGCTGCGCAAGCTGGTAGAAAACGCCCACCCACTCGCCCGCCCCGAATGAACCGCCATTTTCTCGATTTCGAGCGGCCGGTCGCCGAGCTCGAAGGTAAGATCCAGGAGCTGCGCCGGATCTCGACTACCGGGGGGCTCAACATCGCAGACGAGGTCGGACGGCTGCAAAGCAGCGCCGATCGGCTGTTACGGCAGACCTATTCGCGCTTAATGCCGTGGCAGAAGGTGCAGGTGGCCCGGCATCCAGAACGGCCGCATTGCGCGGATTACATCGGCGGGCTGATCACCGAATTCGTGCCCCTCTGCGGTGATCGAACGTTTGCCGAGGATACAGCGATCCTCGGAGGCATCGGCCGGTTCCGCGGCCGCAGCATTCTCGTGCTGGGCACCGAGAAGGGTTCGGATACCGAGGGCCGGCTCAGGCACAATTTCGGCATGGGGCGGCCGGAAGGATACCGTAAGGCGCGCAGGCTGATGCAGCTGGCTGACCGCTACCGGTTGCCGGTACTAACTCTGGTGGACACCGCTGGCGCCTATCCAGGCGTCGATGCCGAGGCGCGTGGCCAAGCCGAGGCGATCGCCCGCGCAATCGAGACCTGTCTCGGCATAGAGGTGCCGCTCGTCGCGGCGATCATCGGCGAAGGGGGTTCTGGCGGGGCAATAGCGTTGGCCGCTGGCAATACTGTGCTGATGCTGGAGCACGCGATCTATTCGGTTATTTCGCCCGAGGGCTGCGCCTCGATCCTGTGGCGGAGCGCCGAGCACGCCCCCGAGGCGGCAGAAGCGCTGCGGCTCACGGCCGAAGATTTGCGGCGGCTCGAAATTGTCGACCGGATCGTGGCCGAACCGATCGGCGGTGCGCAGCGGGCGCCCGAAGCGGCTGTTGCAGCACTCGGGGAAGCGCTCGACGAGGCGTTGCGACCCCTGCTTGCAATCGACGGCAGCACACTGCGCCTCCAGCGCCGGGAAAAATTTCTCGCGATGGGTGGTCGGGGCCTTTAGCGCGCAATCATTGACCCCCCATTGGGCCTTCCCACATCTTCTGTGGCGCGCCGGTTCGGCGACGCCGAGGTTTTCGCGGGAACACATCGCTTTTCCAGCATCGGAAGGCACTCATGAACCCCCAGGAAAAAGAACTGCTGACGACCCTCCTTGCCCGTTTGAAAAACGCGCCTCAGCAAACCAAGGACGCGGAAGCCGATGGGCTGATCCGGCAGGCGGTGGCCGAGCAACCGGACCTCCCCTACTATTTGGTGCAGACTGTGTTGATCCAGGATCTGAGCCTGCACCAGGCACAGCAACGGATTACCGATCTCGAAAAACAGCTCGCCGATGCGCAGCAATCGGCAAAGCCGACCGTCGGCAGCTTTCTGGGCGGTCTGTTCGGGAATCGGCCAACAGCACCGGCCAGCGGGCCAGGCCAAGCCGGCCCCTGGACGCGCTCACCGCAGGGGGCGGCAGCGCCTCCGGCGCAGCCTTATGGACAGCCTGGTTACGCTCCGCAGCCCGGCTACGGCCAGCCGCCGATGGGCGGGGGTCTGATGGGCGGCGGAATGGGTGCAGGCGGCGGTTTCCTGCGCTCCGCGGCGGCGACCGCCGCCGGCGTCGCCGGCGGGGCCCTTCTGTTTCAGGGGATCTCCTCACTCTTCGGTAACCACTATGCTGGCGGTCTGATGAGCGGCGGAATGACCCCGGGTCTCGGCGAGACCGTCGTTAACAATTATTACGGCAGCGATCCGGGCGGCGACTGGAGCAGCGACCCCGGCGGCGCTGGCGGTGGTGGGGATTGGGCCGGTGCGGCCGGCGGCGGCGATTGGAGCAGCGATCCGGGCGGGGCCGGTGGCGACTACGCGAGCTTCGACCCCGGTAGCCAGGACTTCAGCTCCGATCAGGACTGGGGCGGCGGGGGCGATTGGAGCAGCGGCGACAACAACACATCGTGCTGACCGCATAACGCCGTATAACCCTGCATCCTCGCCTTCGCTATCGGGAACCGGGCGCTCGTCGCGCCGCCGAACCAGCCCGCCGGGCTAGAAAGGTGCTTCTGGCGGGAAGCTTCCGTAATTTGAAACGAAAACAGCGAGCCCTGTACGCTGTTATGTCGCCTCGCCGAATGGCTGCCAGGCCAGGATTTCCGCGAAGCGTCAGCGTCTTGCTCGCTGTAAATCTCGGGGAAAACAGCGAGAGGCACGGCGGCCTAACGGAACATTCTGCCCTCGGGCGGCAAGCCCATAAGAATCTGGCCGACGGTTTCAAAATGGACCGGGCGGCCCTGGCCCTGCTGCGTGCCGGCGTGGATATCGCGCAGGCGGCGCTCGAACGGGTTCTCGTTGAAAATCGCGGCGGAGCCGGCGGCGTTGTAGACTGCCGCGACGACGTCGCGAGCCTGGTTGATCGCCCAGGTCGTCGAGAGGCGCAATTGCCAGTGCCGCTCGGGCAGGAAGTCGCCGTCGCGTTCGGCATCCTCCCACATGTCGCGCAAGGTCGCATGGATCGAGGCACGCGCCGAGCGCAATTTTGCCTCGGATTGGGCGACCTCGGACTGGATTACATTGTTCTCGCGCAAGGTCTTGCGGGCGCCGCGCGGGATCTTGTCGCGTGCCAGTTCGATAAAGGCTTCGAGCGCGCCGCGGGCAATGCCCAATGACACGTTCGAGAACCCCATCGCGTAGATCATGCCGCTCGTAAAGCGGTAGAGCAGGCCGGCCTCGCGCCGCTCAGCCGGGTTGTCGCGCCCAAAGGTGTATTTCTCCGGCACAAACAAATCCTCGACCCGGTAGCTGTCGCTGCCGGTGCCGCGCAACCCGATAACCTGCCAGTTGTCGATGATCTCGGCTTTTGATTTCGGGAACAGCACCGTGCGGACATGCGGCCGCCCGTTCGGGTTCATGCGCTGCGTACCGTCGGGCTCGAACACCGGGACATGCGCGCCGAGCCAAGCCGCATGCCGGCTGCCGGTCGCAAACCCCCAGCGCCCGGTGACCCGGATGCCACCCTCGACTGCTACGCCGCGCCCGGCGCCCGGCAGGTCCGGCCCCCAAGCGAGAATGCCGCGCGGCGGGCCGAAGATCTCGCGCGCGACCGCCGGGTCGAGATAGGGCGCCGACATCGAGCAGCCGGAATTCTGTCCAAGTGACCAGGCGGTCGACGGCTCGGCCCGGCCGATCTCCTCAAGCACCTGCACATAGGTCAGCGGGTGGAGTTCGGCGCCGCCCAGAGAGCGCGGGATCAGCAATTTGAAAAAGCCGCCCTCGATCAGCGCCTCGACGATCGGTTCCGGCAACTCGCGCCGCTCCTCGATCTCGTCCGCGGCGTCCTTCAGCATCGGTGCAAGCCGGCGCGCGCGTTCCACGTAATCGGGGCCGCGCCTCTCGGCGCGGGGCAGGTCGAGCAGGGGCGACGACATTTTTTTCTCCCGCGATGCGGGGCCAAAATACATCGGCTGCAGCGGGTTAGCGATGATTTCGACGCATCGGGCTTACGCAATTACGCCGCGATCGCGCGCCACCACCGTCTTGTCAAAACCATCGCCGCAATTCCCGCGGCGCCGCTAGTTGCCGTCGCCCAAGCGGCGCCAATCAGGCCGGCGAGCACGCCGAGACTGATAAAGCCAATCATGCCGATCCCGATGCAGACCGACAGCACGCCGAAGATGCGGCTGCGCATCTCGGGTGGCGCTGCGAGAAAAACGAGCGTGGCCTGCATGATGCTGAAACCGGCATTCGCGAGCCCGGTGATCAGGAGCACCGTGCCGGCAAACGGCGCATCCGGCGCCAATGCAAACATCGGCAGCATCAGCAGATAGACGAAGACGCCGCCGACATAGAACCGAGCGAATGTCGCCGGCTTAGCCCAAAAGGCTATCAATATGGCGCCGCAGAAGGCGCCGACTCCGTCCATGCTGGCGAGGAGCCCGATGCCGACCGCGCCGAGGTGGAGGTTATCCTGCCCGATTACCGGGATCATGCTGGTAAAGGGCCAGCCGAAGGTGTTGTAGATTACGGTGATCACCAATGTCCCAATCAGCCGCCGGTCATGGCGGACGAGCAGGAAGCCCTCGATCATGCGCGCGATGACACTGGCGGCGCCGGCTGGGCGGGCGGTGTTGCAGTGATGGATCCGTATCGCAGCCGCGACGGCGACCAAGTAGCAAGCGACGCTGACCGCGAATGCGCCGCCGATCCCGAAGGTTGCGAGCAATACGCCGCCGACGGTCGGGCCCAGCATGCGGCTCGCATTGTTGGTGCCGACATCGAGCGACATCGCCGCGCTCATGCGCTCCGGTCCGACGACCTCGCCGATCATCGTGCGGCGGACCGGGTTATCGGTCGTCCACGCAATGCCGTTGACAAAGCTGGCGAGCGCGACGTGCCAGACTTCGAGCATGTTGCTCCATGCGAGGAGCGCCAGCACCAGCGAACTCGACAGCATCGTAACGACAACGACAATAAGAGCCGTACGGCGCTCGAGCCGCTCGGCCAAGGCGCCGACGACGGCGCCGAAGAGCGCCATCGGCAGCATGCGCAACATCGTCAATAGCGCGACGATAAAGGGCGAGCCGGTGCGCTGATAGGCGAAGACCGCGACGGCCAGCATCTCGAGCCAGCGCACCGCAAAAACGACGACACCCACCACCCACAGCCGGCGAAAATCGGCTTCGCCGAAGAGCCACGCCCGGGGCGTCGCGCTGACCGTCGTTACCGTCATCGCAAGCCGGCAACCGATGCGCGGCGAGAGAAAAGCTGCGCTCGCCTTTTCCTCCTCACTTTTCCTCCGATCGAGGTGTTTGTCAGGTTTGAGGCAGCGCCAAGCGCGGCAACATACTAGCTCAACTCACCCCGGAATTACCTGAGCTAAGTCCTTCGTTGCCGGCGGAGCGCCCGGGAGGACCGCTTCGAGCTGGCGATCGCCGAGACGCATATGGCGCTCGAGGACCGTCGCCAGAACCGAGCGGAAATCGGTCATGACGGCGAGGTCCCGCCGCTGGTAGAGCTGTGCCGGAGCGAGACCGGGCCAGTCGCCGTAAATTCGGCCGCCCGTGATACTTCCGCCGAGCACCCAGATGACATTGCCGTGGCCGTGATCGGTGCCGCGGTTGCCGTTCTCCCGAAACGTGCGGCCGAATTCGGACAAGATGATGACGACAGTATCGCGCCAGGCGTCGCCCGATCCACGTGCCAGCGCGGCGAGACCCTCGCCGAGCGGACGCAAATGATCGGCCAGCTGCCCCTTATAATTCCCCTGGTTAATGTGGGTGTCCCAGCCGCCAAGCCCAATCGCCGCAACCCGGACAGCCGGATGGCGGCGGATCAACTGGGCGAGCCGTGCCGCCTGTCCGGGAAAGCCGGTTGGTGGCGGGGCACCGTTATCGGCAATGATCCTTTCTTTGCTAAGGGCCCCGATCAGCTGCGCACGCGCCGTCCGGCCTTCGCGATAGGATCTGGCGAGGTCGTCATTACCGGAATAGAGCCGATCAAAAGCGCTGGCAATTTGCGGCTGGTCGATCGGCAGCGGCTGGGTTCCGTTCGGGCCGAGTGGCAATGTCGCCACGGGCGCCTTGCCGGCCAGAATACGCGGCACGGTCGGGCCGACACCGATCGCGTCGGTCGCACCGCGCGGTCCGGGCAACGCCAGCAACAGACGGTTCAGCCAGCCGTCGCGGGTCGTGGCCTCTCCCGGGGTGCCGTTTTCCACATAGAGCTGGGCGTCGAAATGCGATCGTGTCGGATCCGGTGAACCCGCGGCGTGAACAAAAGCGAGCCTGCGCTCGGCCCATAACGGCAGCAGGCTCGCCAGAGCCGGGTGCAGGCCGAAATGTCCGTCGAGCGCCAGCGCCCCGTCCGGCTTGCCCGGCGATGCTATCGCAATCGATTGCCGCTCCCGGTAATACGCCCCATCGGCGTAGGGAATTACGACACTGAGGCCATCGACCGCTCCGCGCAGCAGGATCACGATCAGACGGCTTGTACCCTCATTGGAGATCGCTGCCCAAGCACTCGGCCCAAATAGGAACGGGACAGCCCCCGCCGCTTTGAAAAGATCTCGCCGGCGCACGGCTCCACCTACCGGCGCATGAAGTCAGGGCCGCCGAGGATCAGGGCGGCGTGCATGCCCTTCGGCGCTTCCTTGATCGCAGTGCGCGTGGCATCGCTCAAGCTCGAGCCGAAGATCGCTTCGAGACGCTCGGCACCGACACTTTGCGCGGCTCCGATCACCTTAGGGTTGGTTCCGACCAATGCCGTCACAAAGCTGATCCGGCGCGTCGTCGCGTCGGGACTGAGCCACGCATCTTCCGTGTTCTTGTATCCGTCCGGCGTTAGGCACCCAAAAAGCGGCATCCCGAGCTGGTCCATCGCACCGATCAACGGGCGCACATTGCCGACCGGCGCGCCTGCGGCGCGCACCGCCGAGATCACGAACTGGTACGGCGTCTTGTATTTTGCGCCGCGGCTGTCCCAAAACTCTTTGCTTGCGAAAAGCGTCCTCAACACCTCCCGAATATGGCCGTCGGTCTCCACAAATCGAGCCGCGAGGCGTTCGACGAGCGCCGCGGGCGGCTCGTCCGCGACAAAATACTGCGCTAGCTCGTACGAAATATGTCGGGCCGTCGCCGGGCTGCGCGCCAGGATGTCGAGCGCCTCCTCACCCTCCGACTTGCCGTGCGACTGCAGCGCGTGGCCGAGGAAGACTTTTGGGCTGTAATCATGACGCGCCCCTTCGAAGACGGCGGCATGTTCGGGAAAGAAGCGCGCGTCCGGCGGATTGACGCCCCAGCCGGTTAATACCCGGGCCAAGGTGACGACGTCTTCCTGCGTGTACCCCCCATCGGCGCCGAGCGTGTGTAACTCCATAACCTCCCGCGCGAAATTCTCGTTCAGGCCCATTTGCCTGCCGCGCGCGCCCGGGCTTCCCGGCGCGGTGCTGAGCGCATTGTCGAGGTACACCAGCATCGCCGGATGCTTTGTCGTGGCGAACAGTAGGTCGCGAAAGCGGCCGAGCACAAAGGGGCGGATCGCCTGCTGCTCGTAATTGCCGATCCATACATCGTCGAGCCCCTTGCCGGAAAACACGTTGAAATGGTTGAACCAGAAATCGACCATCACCTCCTGCAATTGCCGCGCGCTCAGCAGCGCTCTGAGGACGCGCGCATCGCTGGCATCCCGAAGAATAATCCGGACCCGTTCGCGCTGCGCCCTCTCCAATTCCGGGTTGGGCCTGAAGCCGCGCAAAACGCGCAACGGCCCGTAAAGCTGCCGCAGCTGCACCGGGTTGAGCCGCAGGGTGTCGAGCTGGGCGAGGCGCCAGCGCAACTCGATCGGCTCCGGGATCGAGTCCGGATTGAGCTGCTCGGCAATATAGCGCTCGACCCCGAACGTCTTCACTTGCCGAAACTCTTCGAACGTCGGCCCAAAGGCCAGCCGGTTCAGCAGATGGACGACGACGCGGTCTGGGAGTTGTTCGGCGGCGACCGCCAGTAACGCCGGCAGAGCAATCGCCAATCCCGCGGCAGCATAGCCGGCATACCGCTTCAACAACGACCGGTGAAGACCAGAGCGCCCCCACGCTCTTCTGCCCATATCAGGCCCGCCCTACCCCCAATTGCAGGCGGCGGCAGGATAGTCGAACGCGTCCGCGATGCAAGTCGAAGACTTCGCTCTGCTTTGCCTCCTCCTGGTGTCCTACGGCGGCGAGCGCACCGTCACCCCCTCGCTAGCCGCCTTCGGCAGTGCTGGAGCCGAGCTCCGAGCGGGCCGCGGGCGTCTTACAAAACCGAGCATGCGCGAAATGCTCGCGACTGCGGCAATGGCTGCAAACCCGGCCGCCAATAGAATCGCAACCGTCGGGCTGCTCCCGCCGGTAGGTCCGGCAAAGCCAAAGACGAGCGCCACCATTGCCGCGCCGATGGTTTGCCCAAGGAGCCGAGCGGTCGACTGGACGGCTCCGGCGCCGCCGCTGCGCTCACGCGGTGCGCTGCTGATGATGGCCCGGTTGTTCGGCGATTGGAAAAAGCCGAACCCCAAGCCACAGATGACAATACGCCAGACTATGTTGGCGTCGGCGGGTGCTGCGGGCAGCAGCGCCAGCAATACGAAGCCAAGGCTGAGCACACTAAGGCCGATCGCACCCAGGATCCCGGCGGGGTAGCGGTCCGCCAGCCGGCCGGCGAGCGGCGCGATAATCGCCACCGTCACAGGCCACGGCGTGATCAGCAGCCCCGTCTCGACCTGCGAGCGGCCGATCACGTCCTGGAAGTAAAAAGGCAAGCACACAAACACGATCCCCTGCGCAACAAAGCTGCAAACCGAGGTTGCGACCGACAACGCAAAGATCGGGCGCTTGAACAAATCGATCGGCAGCA
>JAFASL010000031.1 GCA_019244535.1 Alphaproteobacteria bacterium | reverse complement strand
GCTTGATTTCCCAGGCGGAGTGCTGGGTATCGAACAGCAGGAAGTCGTAACCGGCGTTGGCCAGGATCGATACGTCGACGTCCGGTGTCACGGTGGTCCCGACGACGGTTCTACCTGACTTGATGGCGTCTTTGATGGCGTTCATCTGGCGTCGATGCCTCCCACGGTAGCTTTAGCGCCGGTTCAACTGACCAAGGTGACAGGCGCGTTGGCACGGTATTATCACGTTGCTCCGGTTTTGGGGCACGTGCAACAGCACGGCAGATTGCTGTTGAGCCGTAGTCTGGCCGCACACCGCAGCCCGTCATGATGCGAAGGAGAATACGAATGGATTTTCTTGAGGCCAACGGGGTCGGGCTTCGCTATGGCCTTGCCGGCGACGGCGCCAAAACGCTGGTGCTGGTGCACGAGATGGGCGGCAGCCTCGACAGCTGGGACCAGGTGCCGCCGACGCTTTCTGTCGGACGGCGGGTATTGCGCTACGACACGCGCGGCGCCGGGCAGTCGGAAAAAGTGCGCGGCGTCCTCGACCTCGACACG
Source organism: Alphaproteobacteria bacterium (assembly GCA_019244535.1). GTDB lineage: Bacteria > Pseudomonadota > Alphaproteobacteria > ATCC43930 > CGMCC-115725 > AP-15. The sequence continues at coordinate 3,396 of JAFASL010000031.1, read as the reverse complement.
ATGGTCGATGATCTCGCCGCCTTGCTCGATGCCCTCGACATCAACGGACCGGTCGCGCTCGCCGGGTGCGCTGTCGGCGCGGCAATCGCGATCCACTTTGCCGCGCGCTTCCCCGATCGTGCTGCCGCGCTGATCGTCACGAGCCCGGCGACCGGGCTCGCAGGCGAGCGCCGTGCCGCCGGACTGCAACGGGCCGACACTGTCGAGCGGGACGGCATGCGCGCGGTCGTCGAAGCCAGCCTCGCCGCCTCCTATCCGCCGGTGTTGCGAAGTGACGAGGCGCGTTACCGCGCCTTCCGCGCGCGTTGGCTCGGCAACGACCCCGGTAGCTTCGCCGCGATCAACCGGATGATCGCCAATGCGGAGATGGACGGCGACTTCGGAGGGATCCGCTGTCCGACGCTGGTCATCGCCGGGACCCACGACCGACTGCGTCCGCCCGAGGCGGTGGAGCAAATCGCCCGCGCGATCCCCGGCGCGCGTTACCGGGTCCTCGAGACCGGTCACTTTATGGCGGTCCAGACGCCGCAGCTGGTCGCCGATGCGTTCGTCGCGTTCCTCGCCGAGGTCGGGAACTGAGACGGCGACCCATCATTAAACTGCCGCTAACAAACGACATGTCGAGGCGGCGCGCGTGGCGCAACGTTTGGCCACCATTCTAGTAGGCAGCGCCGCGGCCGTGTGACGGGTGCAGATGTCGGCTTTCGGCACATCCCTTAGCGCCCCAGCTAGGGCCGGCTTGCTGAATCGATAGCCGACGCGCTGTCCCTGGCGACGGGGCTACTGTTCATGCCCCGAGGCGGTCAGTGACCAAAAAGGCTGCTACGGAGATTAGCCAGGGCTCCTGGGGCTGTATGGCAACGCGTGGCGGATTGGACCGCCTCCGATGGTCCCGCCCGCAACGGGTCTTTTCCGCGGCGGATAAAAATACGGATGCGGCGTAATCATGTATCGCCTAGCGCCATTCAGTTTTGTCGAAGGACGAAATCATGGCAAACGCTAGCCTGAGTATTTTCGACCGCCAGAGGACGGTCCTGCTGACCACCTACCGCCGCGACGGTACGCCGGTCGGCACACCAGTACACATCGCCCTCGACGGCGATCGTGCTTTTTTCCGCACCTGGGACACGGCCTGGAAGGCCAAGCGCATTCGCAACAACGCTGACGTCGAAATCGCGCCGTCTACGTCGAGCGGCAAGCCCACCGGGTCTGCACTTCCCGCTCGGGCACGTCTACTCTCGGGCGAGGAGTCGGCGCGGGCAGCCCGCGCCTTAGCGCGTAAGTACCCCAACATGCACGGCTGGATCGTGCCGCTGGTTCATCGCCTGCGCGGCAACAAGACCGTGCATTTCGAATTAACGCGGCGGTAAGGTCGCTAAACACATTGGCCGATCGGCATCTCCGCTTCTGGCAACCTCCAGATCACCGAACCGAGCTTCCCGTTCAGATCTTCGAGCCATGTTGCGAAAGAGGTCCACAGCGCACGCCAGCTTGAACGCGGCACTCAGCGATGCGATATGTTTGCGGCCCGCAGGCGATGGGCACGGCCTCTTCAATGGCGACGGCCCCCTACCGCCTAAGCCTGCCCAAATCCATCCCCCCGCTTTCCTTGTTGACTATCGAGCCCCTCGCTCCTTCCACTCGGCGATGCAGAACCTCGCGCCATGTGGGCAAGGCCGCGGCGCACACGCGATAAGCGCCAGCGAAAGCAGCTTCGACGCCCCATGTCTCACCAGGTTGGGGTCGTTCAATCGGATAGTGAGTTGGAGGCGTTATGACGAAAGTCCGCGTGGGAGGCTTTTCGGTGTCGCTCGACGGTTTCGGAGCGGGGCCGGAGCAAAGTTTTGAAAATCCCCTTGGCAAACGAGGGCTGGAATTGCACCAGTGGCTTTTCGGCACGCGCATGTTCCGGACAATGATTGGTAAGGGTGGCGGTTCGGATGGTGTTGATGAAGCCTACGCGCATCGTTCGATGGCCGGGTTTGGCGCCTTCATCCTCGGTCGCAATATGTTCGGACCGATCCGCGGTCCCTGGCCGGATGAAAACTGGAAGGGCTGGTGGGGTGCGAACCCCCCTTATCACGCTCCGACCTTCGTCCTGACTCACCACGAGCGCGATCCGATCGAGATGGAAGGCGGCACCACGTTCATCTTCGCGACCAAGGGCATCGAGGCGGCTCTGGACCGGGCGAAACTTGCCGCCAACGGTCGCGACGTGAAAATCGGCGGTGGCGTCGAGACGGTGCGTCAATATCTTCGCGCCGGGCTGATTGACGAGCTGCATTTCGCATTGTCCCCAGTCGTACTCGGGCAAGGCGAAACGATGTTTGTCGGGATCGACCTGCCGGCGCTCGGCTACCGCGTTACCGAACATCAGGCGACCGAACACGCCACACATTTTGTTCTCAGCCGATAGGGCCATCGCATATGCGAGCATCATGCCGTGAACGGATCGGGGTCAGCTGATCGACGCCAAATACGCGGGCGCGTGGGAATTTCCGGCAATCGACGTGGTGTTTGCTCCCCCGGGCCGTGCTAATTCGGCCCGACGGATTTGAACACATGGCGCTCAAACGGATGGATAACGTAGGAATCGTCGTCGATGACCTCGGAGAGACGATTGATTTCTTTCGAGAGCTCGGCCTTGAGCTCGAAGGGCGGGCCACGATCGAAGGAGAATGGGCCGGACGTGTCACCGGACTGGGCGATCAGCGCGTCGAGATTGCCATGATGCGCACGCCGGACGGCCACGGCCGGCTCGAGCTATCTCGCTTCCTCACGCCGCCTGCCGTCGCGGATCACCGCAACGCCCCGGTTAACGCTCTAGGCTAGCTCCGCGTCATGTTCACCGTGGACGACATCGACGAGACGCTTGAAAGGCTCCACAAGCGCGGCGCGCAGCTCGTAGGCGAAGTAGTCCAGTATAAAGACGCGTATCGTCTCTGCTACATCCGCGGGCCCGAAGGGCTTCTCATCGGACTCGCCCAAGAACTCAGCTGAGATCAATACGAAGATAATGACAAAGAGCGACCAATGTCAGCGAGCGTCGTGATCCATGAACGCCCTCGCGGCGAGGTCCTAGCGTAGGTCCCTCCCTGTCGAGAGCGTCATCGTTTTCGGTTTTCTCGCATCGCCGGTTCTATGGCTTCTCCTGGAATATTGATTTCGAGACGATCCAAGTCTCCAACGGTACGGAGCTACCATTGTGAGGCGGAGTTTGGTATCCCGCCGGCGTCTGTTCGAGGAACCCGATCGGCCGGCGCTCGATCGGTTGCCCAGCGAACCCTACGATTATGCCGAATGGCGGTTGCGCCGGGTCGGTCTGGATTCGATATCGACGGCCATTACTACTCGGTGCCATATCGCCTATTGAAGGAACAGGTCGAGGTGCGCATC
>JAFASL010000667.1 GCA_019244535.1 Alphaproteobacteria bacterium | reverse complement strand
GCGTCCAAACCGTACTGGGTGGCTGGAAAAACTGCGTCAGCGGTCCCTGCGTGATAAAATCGTTGAACTGCTTGTTGGCAAGGTTATCCGGCCCCAACGTCTCATGGCCCCAGCGCTTGGCCGCCTCCAGCCGCGCCGGCAGGTTATAGATCGCGTTCATTGTGCGCGGATTATTGATGTTGTCGCTCGACACCAGCGACGTGTCGAGCGAGCCCGGCCGCGCCGTATGCAGCAACTGGAAAAAGAAGGTCGACTGATCCGCGTTCCACGCAAAGATGCGATCGACCCAGAAATACTGAGCGCCGACAGTCGAACTCAAATTCTCCCATTGCGGCGCCTCGGGGTTCGCCGGCGGTTTCTCGGGGTTCGGCCCGACGTGGCAGAAGCCACATGACATTCCGACGCGGTAGGGCCGCACTAAGTCCCTCGAAAGATAATAGTTCGGGTCGGAGTAAAACCGCTCCGGGTCCCATTTCGCGGCCGCGGTCTCATCGAAATCGGGGTTGGGGAGGAGCCGAAGCCCAACAATCCCGGTCGCGTAGCCGTAGTACGATCCCGCTGGGATGTTTTTGCCGCGCGCCCCCACGGCGACACCAGGATATTTGTCGGCATTCTCGAACGGGTCGGGCGGGCAGTCCAGACTGCGGACATCGAGCCACAAGCCGTGGCGCTGGGGGTTAGGGCCGGTAGCCTTGGTGAAACACGGTTCATTCACCAGACCTAGATAGTTCCAGCGATTGTCGCGGCTGTATTTCAGTGATGGATGCGAGGAGAGCGTCTTCAACAGGTCGAAGGCGCCAAATGTCAGGTTGGTCACCTCATCCCATAGCCGGTCATCGCCGCCCGTCCAGACGATCCACATGTTGCGGCCCTTGACCTCGTCGGGGCTCAACGCAATACCGCCATCCATTCCTCGGAAGTAGTCCTCGTCGGCTGCGGGGAACGATTGGGCGGATCGCTTCGCCTGCCGCGCCTCGTCGATGACCTGCGCGCCAGCCCCCGAGAGCCAGGCGCTCAAGGCGAAAAGACCGGTCGCCAGCAACAGGCGCGGTCCGCGCGAAAGGCGGTGTGCCATTCGGTTCCCCTCGGTGTGCCGGCAATTCCCGCGTCCCGGCCGCAGTCAACTCTTAACCATCACCTAGGCCCTCGCAAGCGGCATTTTTTGGGTTAATCGCCGTTGACGCGTCGGCTCATTCAGATGACGCATGATGCCAACGGTCACGTCACGCCAGGACTTGATCCATCATTCTACAACTTCAGCGTGTGGCCTGAGAGGTATTTCTCGGAGGACCGGTTTGCCAAACGGGTTGCGCGAGGGGTGGGAGCGGTTCGGCCTGTGCCCGAGTGGTCGGCTCTAGGGTGATTTGCGGTCCTTCGCAGGAACGTGCGCCAGGGGCTCAGCGGCCGATTCCAGCCATTCGTGGGACCGGGATTGCCGCCCAAACCGGTGCTTCGACCACCCTGAGAACTCCGACCGCATCGTGACTTCAAGACGGACGGATTACGAAGCTCAATCCATACATGGCGTTAGGGCGTAGGACAATTTCAGGGTAAATTTTGTCGAAGAACCGATCGCTCCGGTGATCAATGCCCGCTGTTCGCCGTCTCGCCGCGATACTGGCCGCCGATGTGGCGGGGTACTCGCGCCTGATGGGCGCGGACGAGGAGGGCACCCACGAGCGCCTCAAGGCGCATCGCCGCGCGCTCGTCGACCCGAAGATCCGCGAGCACTCCGGCCGCATCGTCAAGAACACCGGCGACGGGATGCTGGCGGAATTCCCGAGCGTCGTGGATGCGGTCCGCTGTGCCACCGAGGTCCAGCGCGCGATGGTTGATCGCGAGGCCAAGATGCCCGAGGACCTTCGGATCAGGTTCCGGGTCGGGATCAATCTCGGAGACGTTATCGTCGAGGACGGCGACATCTTCGGTGACGGCGTCAATGTCGCTGCGCGCCTGGAAGCACTCGCAGAGCCCGGTGGTCTCTGCATCTCGCGGACGGTGCGCGACCACATCCGCGACAAGTTGATCTACGCTTTCGAGGATCTGGGGGAGCAGAGCGTCAAGAACATCGCTCGGCCGGTGCGGGTCTATGGATTGCGCCGAGAAAGTGTCGCCGACCT
>JAFASL010000384.1 GCA_019244535.1 Alphaproteobacteria bacterium | reverse complement strand
GAGCTTGCCCATGCTCACCTCGGGAAAGCCCAGCTCTCGGCCATAGCGGTGCAATGCGTCATAGGTGACGAGCGTCGGCACGACAAACGCGTCGGCGCCAACGACATGTTCGGCGGTGGCGCGGTCGATCAGATTGGCGTGCTCGATCGAGCGCACCCCGAAATCGATCGAGCGGCGGATCGCCTCGGGCGTATAGGCGTGCGCCATTACATAAGTGCGCCAAGCCTCTGCCTCCTCGACGATCGCCCGCACTTCCTCTTCGCTGTATTGCAGGTTCCAGATCGGGTCGTAGGGCGAGGCGACGCCGCCCGAGGACATGATCTTGATCTGCGTCGCGCCTTTGCGCAGTTCATCGCGGGCCGCGCGGCGGCATTCCGCAACGCCATCGGCGATGCGCGACCCCGTCAGCCCCCAGACACAGCAGGCGCAGGTGTCGACCCGCTGCGTGCGCGGCCGGGTGTCACCATGCCCGCCGGTCTGGCTTAGTGCCATGCCCGAGGGAAAGATGCGCGGTCCCCGGACGAGACCCGTCTCGACCGCTTCGGCAAGCCCGCCATCGGCACCCGCGGCATCGCGGATCGTCGTGAACCCGCGCTGCAGCATTCCCTCGAGTATTTTGGCCGCCTGTAGGGTCAGCAACGTGACCGGCCGGTCCGATAAGCGCGCTAGATTCGCGTCGACGGCGAGCACATGGACATGCGCGTCGATAAGTCCGGGCATCAAGGTGCGGCCATCGAGTTCGATTGTCTCGGCGGCTGCGCTCGTGATCCTCCGGTCGGATACTTCCCGTATCCGTCCATCCTCCACCAGCACGTGATGGTCTTCGCGCCGCTCGTTGCGGGTGCCGTCGAGCACCGCGCAATTGGCAAAAATGAACCCGGCCATTACACCCTCTCTTCGGCCCTTAAAGATTAGGCCGGATTGCTGCCCCGGCGAAAGTGGCGACGGCAGGTTGGAGGATGTCTGCATGGCCGATCCGGTCGCAAATCTGGACGAGATCCGCGAGCTGCTCGCCCATCTGCCGGGACCCGATCTCACTGCCGGCACCGCCGCGGCCGAGCGCCAAGCGCAATTGACCAAGCCGGCCGGGTCGCTCGGCCGGCTCGAGGAGCTGGCGACCTGGCTTTCGACCTGGCAGGCCAGGCACCCGCCGCGGCTCGACCAGCCGCGTACTCTCGTATTTGCGGCCAATCACGGAGTGGCGGCGCGCGGCGTTTCGGCCTACCCCGCCGCCGTCACCGCGCAAATGGTGCAGAACTTTACTTCCGGCGGGGCCGCCGTGAACCAGCTGTGCCGCGCCTTCGAAGCCGGGCTCAAAGTCTACGAGATGAACCTCGACACGCCGACCGGCGACATCGTCGTCGAGCCCGCGATGGGCGAAGAGGAGTGCGCGCGCGCCATGGCGTACGGCATGATGGCCGTGGAGCCAGGCATCGATGCGCTGGCGCTAGGCGAAATGGGGATCGGCAACACCACAGCTGCGGCGGCGTTGTGCGCCGGTCTCTTCGGCGGAGCGGCAGAGTTGTGGACCGGTCCCGGAACTGGGGTGTCCGGAGCCGCGCTTGAGGCGAAGCGCGCTGCCGTCTCGGCAGCAGTAGCGCGCCACCGCCCGGCGGCACGCGATCCCTTCGACATGCTGCGCCGGCTCGGCGGGCTCGAGCTCGCTGCAATCACCGGAGCGGTGATGGCGGCGCGGCTAGGGCGCGTGCCTGTCCTGCTCGACGGTTTCGCCTCAACGGCTGCAGCCGCGGTCTTGTTCGCCGCCGACCCACACGCCCTCGATCATTGCGTCGTGGCGCATCTGTCGGCAGAACCGGGCCATCGCCGCCTCCTCGACCAGATCCACCAACAGCCGCTCTTTGATTTCGGCATGAGGCTCGGCGAAGCCTCGGGGGCGACTCTCGCCTTTGCGGTATTGAAGGCGGCCGTCGCTTGCCATAGCGGCATGGCCACCTTCGCCGAAGCCGGGGTGAGTGGGCCGAGCTAGCCCTATTTGGCGACCATGACGTCGGAGGCTTTGATGACCGCGATTGCGTCGTCGCCGGGGTTGAGCCCGAGTTCGTCGACCGCTTCATTGGTGATCGAGGATGTGACGACCACCCCGTTGCCGATGTCGATACGGACATGCGCCGTTGTCGCGCCTTTGCGAACCTCGACGACTTTGCCTTTGATCTGATTGCGCGCGCTGAGCTTCATCACTGTCCTCCTATCGGTGCTAGTCCGGTACGACACCGCGCGCCGCCCAGGCCGTCGCCGCCATCGAGCGAGGGCCATCGGCGCCGCCCGCCAGATAGGCCCGTCGCACCCCGGCGGCGAGCAGTTCGAGCCGATCCGCCGCAAGGCTCCGGACATAGTCGCCAACCGGTCCCTGAGCCCCCGCAATCGGCGCCCAGTAATCGTCGAAATCGCGGTATTTCATGCGGATCGTCAGCGAGCAAGCAGCAACGTCCCCTAGGCCGGAGCCACGAAACGCGTGGGCGAGCTCGCCCGGGCCAGTCAGCGGGCTCGAATAGTGCCGGCCACGCGCCCGGTCCGCCTCGGGGTCGAGCGCGGCCGCGGTATCCCAGAAGATCCGCTGATACACCAAGCCGCCCCGGAAATCCCAAACCGCGGCGGCAATGACACCGCCGCTGCGCGTCACCCGTCGCATGGCGGCCAAGGCGAGGGCTGGGTCGGACATGAAGTTGAGCGCCAGCAGCGAAAGACAGCGGTCGAAGCTGCCGGCGGGCCAATCGAGCCTGGTGGCATCTTCGGCTCGGAAGTTGAGGCGCGGGTCGGCAGACCGCGAGGCAGCATAATTGACATAGGGCACGGCGATATCTACGCCGATAATGGCTGCCGGTTCCGCCCGGGCGGCTAGCTCAAGGGCAAGGCTCCCCGTCCCGCAGCCGACGTCGAGTACGCGATCGCCAGCTTCGAGCCCGGCGAAATCGACCAGCAGGTTCGCGAGTCCGGCACTCCAGCGGCCCATCAGACGCTCGTAAGCCCGCGCGTCGTCCGCTGTGTAGTTCGACGGCATCGGGAGTTTTAACAATCAGGGCTCTGTATCGTCAGCGCCCCAGCGAGAGCCGCGAGGTCGGCGGCAACAGCTGCGTGCGCCTTGGCTTCGATCAGCCGGTAACGCTGCACGACGTGATGACCGAAGAGCGTGAGCGTGGCCCCCCCGCCGCCGGGTCCTCCGTGTTTGGCATCGATGACGGGCTCCTCGAATAAATGGTTCAGCTCGTCGGTCAGCAGCCATGCGCGCCGATATGACATTCCCATCGAACGTCCGGCGGCGGAAATAGAGCCGTGGTCGCGGACGGCTTCAAGCAGGCGGATCTTGCCATGGCCGATCGCCTGCCCGGGCCCGAAATCGAGCCGCAAAGTGAGCCTCGCCATCGAAGCATTTTAGCCGATGGAGCGGGCGCGCGCAGCCAGTCCCGAATTGTCCCAAGCCGACCCGAAACGGGGTGCGTTCTGGGTTGACAGCGCCTGAGCAGAACGACCGCGAACGCAGCAATAGCAGCGATACCCCAAGCGGGCGGCTCGGGCGCAGGGACCGCAAAGCTGACGACGAGATCCGGCGCGAATTGCGGCAAACCCTGCTCGATCGCTCCCTCTCTTGTGTAGAACGCCCGAAACGTCGTTTGGCCCGCTTCGCTGTCGTTCTTTAAAAGCCAGCCATAATTGGGAAGCGTGCCGTCGAGCCAGCCCTGGGCGTCAGACACCATCTGGTCGGTCGAACCCCAGCTATAGGTCGAGTTGACATTCTGGCCGACGAGCGTGTCTGCGCTCTCAGTGGTAACGAAATCCCCGCCCCCGCCGGGCGTATTCCACGGGATCGTGTTGAACTTCCCGTCATTCCACGTCGCATCACCGATATTGGCTGGGAAGCCTTGCCCGGTCCCGCCAAAACCGGGCCCCGGAAAACCGGTCGTGCCGTTTGTGCTGCCGGCCCAGGCCGTCGTGACGTCAAAGAGGCGGATCGTCCGCGGCGTCTGATCGCCCCCGCTTCCACTGCCGCCGGAGCCCGCGACTTGGCCTAGATAGAGCGTCAATGTGGCACCGGTGATCGTTGCGTTGGATGGCACGTAAGCCGCGATATTGAATTCGACCAGACCGCGTTTGGGTTGCCCCTGACCGTCCGAGCCGACAAACATCCCAGGGCCCGAACTCGAATTATTTGACAGCCGAACCGCCAAACAATGTCGCATCCTGCAGCGCCGGGATATCGACAATCACGTCAGCCCAGGCGGCTGAACTGGCTGAGAGTAGGATTAAGCCAGCCGTGCCCACTGCCCTTCGCCGCTGCAGCAGCACCATCGCGAGCAAGCTCGATGCGAAGAGCAGTAGCGATCCGGGCTCCGGAACAACCGCGTCAATCAGCTGCAGGCTGACCAGATTGGAGACGTAGCGACCGCCAAAATTGTCTCCTGGCACGACCACACGAGCAAATCCGTCCGCGCCCAGCGGCGTGCCGTCCTGCAGGTAGGCGATCAAGTCGGGTGCTCCGGTGCCGCCGAACATCGGATCCAGCTCGCCCAACGAGAAGATCGCCTCATACCCGTCGCTGCCAGTCGCGAGCACGTAGTAGTTGAGGATGTCGTTCTTGACCACAGGGTCGGTGATGATCCCGGCATCGGTCAGCAAGGTCCAGAGCGAAACACCGGTAAATGTGGCGGTCACTGGAGTGCCGCCGGCAAGATAAGTTACGGTTTCGGTTGTAGCGGGCAGAGCTTCCAGGTTTGACAATGTGAAGACGCCCGGGTTCTGGATTGTCCCAGAAAGAGAGAACTGCGTTGTAGTGCCGCCACCCCGGGAGGGATTTGACGGGGCGGTCCCGACTGCGAGGCTGGCGAGATTGGACACATACCGGCCGCCGAAATTGTCTTTCGCCGCCACTATCCTGGCGAATCCGGTAGCGCCCAGCGGCGCGCCGTTCTCCTGATACGCGGTCAGGACCTGCGGATTGCTGCCGCCGAACTGCGGAGCAAGCTCGCCCGCCGAGAACAACGCGGTGTAGCCGTCGCTACCCTGGGCCACGACGTACTGGCGGAGTATCCCGTTCTTAACCAGGGGCGTTTGAAGCCCAACGGTATTCAATAGATTCCAGAGCGTCGGCCCAGTAAAGGTTCCGGTCTGCGGACCGCTCATCGTCTGGAAAGTCACGGTCTCGGTCGTCGCCGGCAGCGCGGCCAGTGTCGCCAAGTCGTAGGTTGCCGGCGCTACGATGTCGCCAGTTACGGTGAAATCCGTTGTGGGGCCGGCGCTCGCCTGCGCTGTAACGACCGCCAGAACGCCGAAAGCCAACACGCCACGCAATCGCACCTGAACCGTCTTCCGCATTATCCCCCTCCATGACTGCGGTCGAGCGTTGCAGAGAGAGCCCGACCGCTTGACGCAATTTGTAAGGCACTTTACAATCTTGGATATATACGAACATATACATCGGGTCGAATGCAACTCCCTCGGCCGTTATGGCTGGCGTTGTTCCTGCTGTTCGCCTCGCCGGCGGATGCCCGGTCGGTCGTTGACGCGACCGGGCGGACGGTCCGGGTGCCGGATCGGATCGACCGGGTCATGCCGGCCGGTCAGCCTGCTGCGGTTCTCCTCTACACACTCACGCCGGAGAAGATGGTCGGGTGGCCGCACACTCCGAGTGCGGCTGCAAGAGCCTTCCTCCAGCCGGCATTCAGCGCGTTGCTGGAACTGGCGCCGCTCGTCCGCGAGGGAAAGGTCCAGTCGGAGCAAATACGTGCAGCCAAGCCGGACGTCATAGTCGACTACGGATCAACCTCGTCCCGCTACGCCGAACGCGCGACAATGGTGCAAGAGGCGACGGGAATCCCGGTTCTTCTGATCGACGGAAAACTCGAGCGCACACCGGAAATCTATCGCTTGCTCGGGCAAGTACTTGGGGCCGAGAAGCGGGCTGCAGATCTGGCCGATGCGGCCGAGCACTTCCTTGCGATTACCCGACAAAAAACGGACGCCCGGCGCGCGGCAGGACCCATCCGAGCCTATTACGCCCGCAGTGCCGACGGATTGACGACGGCGACTTCAGCCTCATCACTCGGCGATGTCCTTCGTTTGGTCAATCTCACCAATGTCGCCGATGGGGCGGGTGCGGGTGAGCTGGTACACGTCACCTGGGATCAGGTCCATGGTTGGGAGCCTGACGCGATCCTCACCAATAACCCGGAATTTTCGAAGGCGCAGGAAAAGCCCGAATGGGCGGAACTGCGCGCCGTTACGCAACAGCACGTATACTCAGCGCCCGCCTTGCCGTTCGGCTGGATCGACGAGCCGCCCTCGGTCAATCGGCTGATCGGGTTGCTGTGGGCAGGGCACGCGCTCTATCCGGCGATCTACCCAGATGACCTGCGGGCGGAAGCCCAAGATTTCTACAGGCGCTTCTACCGCGTCGATCTCGATCCAGAGCAGCTCGGCGCGCTGTTACGGTAATGGGAGTGGGCAATAAAATGCGCATGTTGAGCCGGTTTGCTGCCGCCCTCTACACTGCCATGATCGTGCTCGCCGCCGCTCACGTGGCGCATGCGCAGGATGTGGTCGTGTTCGCCGCCGCCAGTCTGACCAATGCTCTCGACGAAGCCGCGCAGGTCTTCGCGCAAGAGGGCGGCGCCCACTTGAAGATTTCGTACGCGGCGAGCTCGGCACTGGCCAAGCAGATCGAAGCGGGGGCGCCGGCCGATGTCTTCATCTCCGCCGATCTCGACTGGATGGATTACCTGGAGGAGCGGCATTTGATCCAGCCCGCGACGCGGCGCAACCTGCTCGGCAATCAGCTGGTACTGATCGCGCCGGCGGACGCTGATATCAATGTCGAAATCAAGCCAGGGCTCGACCTGGCTGCGCTTCTTAGGGGCGGGCATCTCGCGATGGCCGACACCGACTATGTTCCGGCAGGCAAATACGGCAAGGCTGCGCTCGAAAAGCTCGGGGTTTGGAACGCGGTGCGCGGTGCGGTCGCGCCGGCGGAGAACGTGCGCGCCGCCTTGCTGCTCGTGTCACGCCGCGAAGCGCCGCTCGGCATCGTATACGCAACCGATGCGCGGGCCGATCCGCGGGTCAGGATCGTGGGAGTCTTTCCCGATGACAGTTATCCGCCGATTGTCTACCCGGCGGCGTTGACTGCGAACGGCAAGAACCCGAGCGCCGCGCGGCTGCTCGATTTTCTCGGCTCGCCGGCGGCGAAACCGATTTTCGAGAAGCAAGGCTTCACCGTTTTTCAACACGCCGGAGGCGCGTAAGGCGGGGGTTATTCGCCCATTTGCAATAATGCGCCGCGTCGGCGCGCATTATTGAAGGCAATAAAAAAGACGGCGGCGCCCAGCCCGATATAGACTACGTCGAGCGCGAGGGCGGTGAAGAGGTAATCGGTCCGAAAAATTCCGGTGAACAGTACCGCGCGCATGCCCTCGAACACATAGGTCGACGGCAACGTCCAGGCGACGTGTTGCAGCCATCCCGGCAAGGTCGAGACCGGGTAATAAACGCAGCTGATCGGCGAGAGGGTGAAGACGACGGTCCAGGCAAGCCCCTCCGCACCCATGCCTTGACGCAGGATCAGCCCGCAAATCGCCAGACCGAGCGCCCAGCCCAGGATCAGCAGCACAGCGAAGAACGCGACCAGGGGGAGCCCCATCGAGAAAATCGAATAATGGTAGAGCGGGATCGCGAGCAGCGCCGCGGGCATCATCCCGAGCAGAACCCGGATCATGCTCATCGACAGCAGCGACGCCACCCATTCGTATGGCCGCAATGGCGTGACGAAGAGATGCCCAAGATTGCGTGCCCACATCTCTTCGAGAAATGACATCGAAAGGCCGAGCTGGCCCCGAAACAACACATCCCACAGCATCACCGCCGCAAGCAGCACGCCAAAAGCGCGGAACACATAACTGCTGTTGACGTAGAGAAACTGGCTCATAAAGCCCCAGATCAGCATCTGCAGGGTGGGCCAGTAGAGCAGCTCGAGGGTGCGCGGCCACGAGCTGCGCAGCAGATAGAGGTAGCGCAGCAGCATCGCCCAGACGCGACCGGCCGAAGAACGGATCTCCCGGCTCATTTCGCCGGTTCCAGCTCGATCCGGGGCTCGCGCGCGATGTGGAGGAAGACCTCCTCCAGATTGGTTCGGCCATACCGGTCGATCAGTGCCTGCGGGCTGCCGCGATCGACGATCCGGCCGGCCTTCATCATCAGGACGTCGGAGCAAAGCCGCTCGACCTCGCTCATGTTATGGGAGGCCATCAGGATCGTCGCCCGGGTTCGCGCACGCCAACTTTCAAGGTAGCTCCGCACCCAATCGCCGGTATCGGGGTCGAGTGAGGCGGTCGGTTCGTCGAGTAGCAACAACTCGGGCTCGTTCAGCAGCGCCTTTGCCAAAGCGACGCGAGTTTTCTGGCCGGCCGAGAGCTTGCCCGCGGGACGTTCTAGAAACGCTGTTATCTGCAAGTCGCGAGCGAGGTCCTCGATCCGCTCGAGCCGGTGCGGCAGGCCATAAAGGCGCGCATAGACCAGCAGATTCTGGCGCACGGTCAGGCGATGTGGCAGATCGACGAAAGGCGAGGAAAAGTTCATTCGCGGCAGCACGCGATAGCGTTGGCGCAGCATGTCCTCCCCGAGGACGCGAACCTTGCCGGAAGTCGGCAATAGGAGGCCGAGGAGGATGGAGAGGGTGGTGGTTTTGCCCGCGCCGTTTCCACCCAGCAGCGCCGCGGTGACCCCGCGCGCAATGCTGAATGTGATCCCGTCCACTGCGACAGCGGTCGGGTAATGTTTTACCAGGTCGACGACTTCGACGGCGAGCGCTGCCATCGTCCCTATATGATTGGTTGCCGAGGTCTCGGCCAGCCCGAAGCCGGCGACAGAAGAGACGAGGTGGACGGTGAGCGACACCAGCATCATCACCGCGCGGGAGCCTGGCAGCGGCTTTGCCCGGATCAGCTTGCGTACGCTGGTCCCGATCCGCTGGGTCGCGATTGCCGGCCAGGCGCTGACGATCCTGATCGTGCATTACGGTCTGGGGTATCGCCTGCCTCTCGTTCCGGCGCTCGGGGTGGTCGCCGGCTCGGTTGTCTTGAACGTGGCGCTGATCCTGCTGCGGCAGGCCGCAGCCCGCCTTGGCGAAAGAGACGCCGCGCTCTGCCTCGGCTACGACATCCTCCAGCTCGCCATCCTGATTTACCTGACCGGCGGTCTGCAGAACCCGTTTTCAATCCTGATCCTGGCTCCCGTAACTGTCGCCGCGACGATCCTGTCGCGTCGTCCCGTCATCGCGCTTTCGATCCTCGCCGTGGCAGCAATCAGCGTCCTTGCGCTGTGGCACATGCCGTTGCCATGGCGCACCGAACCGCTGGTTTTTCCGCCCGAGCTCGTTTTGGGGATCTGGGTCGCGCTGGTGCTCGCGACGGTTTTCATCGGGGGCTACACCTGGAGCGTTGCGCAGGAGGCTCGCCGACTGCGCGATGCGGTGGCCGCGACGCAGCTGGCGCTGGCCCGCGAGCAGCGCGTCTCGGCCGTAGGTGCGCTCGCCGCGGCGGCAGCGCATGAGCTGGGCAGCCCGCTCGCGACGATTGCCGTGGTCGCCAGGGAACTGGCGCACGATCTGCCGGCTGACAGCCCCCACGCCGATGACGCCGCGCTCCTGCTGAGCCAATCCGAGCGCTGCCGCAAAATCCTCGCCGAGCTGGCGCGGCAGCCGGAGCATGACGGCGGCTCGCCTTATACTCGGCTCCCAATTTCCGCTCTCGTCGAGACGGCAGGGACGCTTCATCAACACGAGGGGGTGAAGCTGATCTTTGCGACGGCCGGACAGCCCGGGCCCGAGGAGCCGCTCGTTCGGCGCAGTCCCGAGATCATGCATGGCCTGAACAACCTCATTCAGAATGCAGTTCAGTTCGCGCGCCGCGAAGTCAGCGTGACTACCTTCTGGGACAACACGACCGTCACCGTCGATATTGCGGATGATGGACCGGGTTTTCCACTGCACTTGCTCGGGCGACTCGGCGAGCCGTACATCTCCACGCGCCCCGGCGCCGCCGACCATATGGGACTCGGCATCTTCATCGCGCAGAGCCTGCTCGAGCGGAGCGGCGCCGAGCTGACCTTTGATAATCTGCCAGAAGGCGGCGCGCATGTTGCGATTTCCTGGAATCGTACCAATCTGGAGATGGTAGAGAAAACCCGCCCCGCCGCGGTGAGCGCTCCTGTGTTGGTTCGCCCGAGGTGAGCCGCGGCCGACGTCAAAAGGCACGATCATGGAGACTAGCGACCGACTGACCCGCCCCGCCGCCGACGGGCTCTCTTCGGGGTTGCAGGCCCTCCCGGAATCCGAGCGGACGTTGCTGATCGTCGACGACGACGCGCCGCTTTGCCAGCGCCTCGCTCGGGCTATGGACCGCCGCGGCTTTGTCGTGACGACCGCTGACAGCGTTGCCGGCGGGATAGCGGCGGCGACCGATCAGATGCCGGCGTTTGCCGTCGTCGACATGCGCCTCGGGGATGGCCGCGGCTTCGATGTGGTCAGCGCGTTGCGCCAAGCACGCCCGGGCGCGCGCATCGTCATGCTGACAGGATACGGCAACATCGCGACCGCGGTGGCGGCGGTCAAGGCCGGCGCGATTGATTATCTCCCTAAACCGGCGGACGCTGACGCGGTCGAGCGCGCTCTCCTCGCGCAGGAGGACGGAACCCCCGAGCCGCCGGAAGACCCGATGTCGGCAGACCGGGTACGCTGGGAGCACATTCAGCGGGTCTTCGAGCTGTGCGACCGTAATGTGTCGGAGACCGCCCGTCGCCTCAAAATGCACCGCCGCACGCTGCAGCGCATCCTGTCCAAGCACGCGCCGCGGAATTGAACAGGTTCGCCTCGACCAGAGCCCTGTTCCCGGCAGCTTATCCGCCGGGGTGAACCAAGCGCTCCTCGACAAACCGGTCGATCGCCCCAAGCCAGGCGTTGCGGATCTCATCCCGCTCGAAAAAAGGCTCGTGCTTGGAATCCGCGAATTCTACCAAAGTGCAGTCGGGCAAGAGCTGCGCTGCGCGGCGGTGTGCAGCCGGTTCGACAAATACTTCGACCCCGGGGCTGCCGAGCAAGATCGGGGTGTGGATTTCGGCGAGAAACTCGGGCGTGACGATTTTCCGAACCAGCCCGAAGGCGCCGTGCAACCAGCCGTAGGTCGCCTCGTCGACGCGCAGTCGGGCCCGCGCCAAAAACCAGCTGTATTGCAGGAGGCAGCGTTCGCGATCGCTCGAGACGCGGCTGGTCTCGGGTGAGGGAGTGCGATCAGGACGCCAGCGGCTGGCGCCTGGAACTAAGCAGAGGCCCAGACCCGATGCCCGGGCTGCGGTTGTGATCCAGCGAGCCAGCCCCGGCGGGACGCGCCCGGTGCGGATCCCGAGCATCGGGGCCGAGAGGATGGCTGCGCCGAAAAGCTGGGGCGATTGACGCAGGCAGACGAGGGCAATCGCGCCGCCCATCGAGTGAGCAATCAACAAGCGTGGATGCTGGGGGTGCGGCAGCGACCGGGTGAACAGCGCGAGATCGCTCGCATCGCGGTCATAAAGGCGCGGGCGCGCGCGGCTGGGCGAGCGTCGCGGCCGTTCCGATCCCCCCTGCCCGCGCCAGTCTAAGCACCATACCGAGAGTCCGCGCCGGGCGAGATCGGCGACCGTTTCGAAGTATTTCTCAATACACTCGGCGAAGCCGCTGACCATTACACATTCGGCACGCGGCGCTGGCGACCGCAGATGCCCCCACCGCAGCTTCGCGCCGTCCGGCGCGACAAGGTTGCCCCAAACAAAGCCGGGGGGCTCGAGAAAGCGCGCCGGCAAAGCCGGGTCGTCGGCGGGATCCAGGGCAGGCAAGTCACCGCCAAAGCTCCACGCCGGAACGGACTTCCCACTATCCTCAAAAGGGCGCTGCTCTCTAAAGCGGAAAATGGTGTGCTCCGGGCGACGCCATCCGTCGCCCCGCTGCTCATCGAAATGCTGGCTTGGGCGGCGAGGTCTCGGCTTCCAAGATGATAACAGGGAAAGACACCTTCCAGCTAAGCTTATGAAACCCGAAGCTCATTCAGCAGAGATCTTTGCCTAGTAGGACAATCATAATCGTATGGTAGTGAAACTTGATAAAAGAGAGATTGTTTGACACTTGTCTCACGGAGACAAAATGGAGCTCTGAACAGAGGACGCATGATAATCAAGTTTATCAAAACTGTAATGTGGAGCGTGGTCGTGGCGTCAGCCACGGCAGCTATTGCGAACGCATCGGAACAAACGCCTACCCAAAGTCAAAGGCCGCCTCAGGTTGCGGAAAACCAGGACCTTACTCCGGCGCGAGAGTCCAGGACCGAGACCGGCCCTACCACCTGGATACAGTCATCAACTCCGATCCCGACTTCGAACCAAAATAGCGGTCAGTACTATTCAAAGAAGGGTTTTGGCCCAGCCCTCAATTAATGCACCTCGGTACTAAGGGGGCGCGGGCTTCGCTCGCGCCCACTCCAGTTTAACCCCGGCCAGCTTAACCCCGGCCGCACAGCAAAGCGGTGTTGGAAAGCGGTCGTCTCGTTCTAACCGGCCGACGCAAGATCGTCACCAGGGGTCTTTCGGTGACGCAACAAGAACTCGCGGCCGGCTTTGACCATCGGCACGCCGTCATATGCAATAATATCCGCCGTAGCGTAGGTCTCGGTCCACAGCTCGGGAAGGTATGAGCCGGTGCCGATCACGTCGATTGGCGCGTTCGCCGCTGCCATCATGCGGCATTTGGCCGGCCCGAAGCCCGAGCTCGCGACGATCTTGACCGAATGAAACCCGGCTTCGTCCAATGTCTGGCGTAGCAGCCAAATCGCCGCGGCAGATACCCCCGTGCCGACCAGGTATCGCAATTCCTCCTCGGTGCGGTAGCCGCGGATCGCGTGCGGCGCATGGCGTTCCAGCACTTCGTAAGATCGGGTGGGGTCAAGGCCTTCGCAGTAGCGGCTGCCGGGCGTATCGATGCGGAGGGCGAGATTGCCCATCGCGACGAGATCGGGAAAGTGACTGGCAACCGCGACAGCGTCCGACAATTCGCGGCCGAAATAATCGATCAGCACGGTCAGCGGTTCGCCCGGGAACAGCTCGCGGAACATCTCCGCCGCCCGCACCGTCGACCCGGCATAGCCGATCAGGGCATGGGGCATCGTGCCCTTACCATGAGCTTGGCCGAAAAACCGCGCCGTTGCGTCTGCAGCACAGCCGACAAAGCCGATGGCGTCCGCCTCGCGTCGCGCCAGAGCCGAGCCGACTGAGGCAGCGTAGGCCATCATGGCCGCCATTTGAGCACCGGCGCAATGCCGCGCGTCCATCGCGAGAAAGGCTACCTTTGGCAGATCGGCGCACATTGCATAAGCGTTGTACGCGGCGACACAAACGGGGCCGAGCTTTTGCAACAGCAGGGTTTCGAGGTCGACGAGATCGTGTAGCGAGCCCCCCACGTAAAGGATCGGGTCGCCGGCGCCGACCCACGCGCCCTCGGGATGGCTCAGCTCGATGTCAAATTTCTGCCCGCGTGTGGCAGCCATCTTTTCGAGAAATTCAGTCGCGAAGCGCGGCGCGCAGATGACCGGCCGGCGCATGAATACTGCATAAGTCGCCGAGCGGTTGCCGAAATGCCCGATAATCGCCTTGGTTTTCAGGAAATAGCTATCGGTCTGCGCCGCAATTGCGGCCGGCTCGTCCGCAATCAATGACCGCCTCACAACGCGGCTGTTAGGCGGTCCGTGTTCCGGGCGCCATTACTTTGCCGTGAGCGCTTGAGCGCCTCAGCAATCTCGAAAGCCAGCTCGAGCGCCTGTGTCGCGTTGAGCCGCGGGTCGCAATGCGTCAGGTAGCGGTCGGCGAGCGAGGCTTCGCTGATCGCCTGAGAGCCGCCGATGCACTCGGTAACATTTTGTCCGGTCAGCTCGAAATGCACGCCGCCACCATAGCTTCCTTCGGCGCCGTGGATTGCGAACGCGGCATGCAGTTCGTCGAGGATGCGGTCGAAGGAACGGGTCTTGAAGCCGTTCGACGAGGTGACAGTATTCCCGTGCATCGGATCGCAGCACCACACGACCTCACGCCCTTCGCGCTGGACGGCGCGGATCAGGTAGGGCAGGCGCGCCTCGACCTTGTCCGACCCCATCCGGGTGATCAAGGTCAGTCGACCCGGCTCGTTCTCGGGGTTCAGCCGATCGATTAGCCTCAGCAGATCGTCGGGTTCAAGGGTTGGGCCGCATTTCATGCCAATCGGGTTTTTGATGCCGCGGAGAAACTCGGCATGCGCGCCGTCCACCTGCCGAGTGCGGTCGCCGAGCCAAACCAGATGCGCCGAGCAGTCGTACCAGTCGCCGGTTGTCGAATCGACGCGGGTCAGCGCCTCCTCGTACGAAAGAAACAGCGCCTCGTGTGAGGTGTAGAACTCGGTCTCGCGGATCTGCGGGGTGGTATCCGAGTTGAGCCCGCAGGCCGCCATGAAGTCGAGCGTCTCCGCTAGGCGGTCGGCCAGCGCGCGGTAGCGCTCTCCCTGCGGCGAATCGGCAACAAAGTCCTGGTTCCATGCATGAACGCGATGCAGATCGGCATAGCCGCCCTGCGCGAAGGCGCGCAACAGGTTCAGCGTCGCGGCTGACTGGCTGTAGGCCTGCACCATGCGCTGCGGGTCGGGCTCACGCGCCGCGGCATCGAATTCCAGGCTGTTGATGATGTCGCCGCGGTAGGATGGCAAGGTGTGGCCGTTCTGCGTTTCGGTGTCCGAGGAGCGCGGCTTGGCGAACTGGCCGGCCAACCGCCCGACTTTGACGACCGGACAGGCCGCGCCAAAAGTCAGCACCACCGCCATTTGCAGCAGCACCTTGAACATGTCGCGGATATTGTTCGGATGAAATTCCGCAAAGCTCTCGGCGCAATCGCCGCCTTGCAGCAGAAAGGCTTTGCCGGCCGCCACCGCGGCAAGGCGCTCCTTCAGCCGTCGCGCTTCACCGGCGAACACCAAAGGCGGGAAGCGCTGTAGGGTTTGCTCGACGCGCGCCAGCGCCCCCTCGTCCGCATAGCCCGGAACCTGGCGGATTGGCAAGCCACGCCAGCTGTCGGGGGACCATCTCTCCGTCATTGCACTACCTCCGGGGTTGGAGGCCGCTCCACTATTGGCGACATTCGTATCAGCAAGCGCATGAAATGCGAAAGCCGCCTCGGTAGGGCGGCTTCGAAAAAACGCGCGCTGCGCGATCCTAGGCCGCCGTTCCGTACCGGCGGTACCAAAATCGCGCGAACTGGCACGGGCTGCTCATGACCCAGATCTTTGCCATGACTTCACGCTAACGGCAAGACGGCTGCGGCGCAAGCGACTCCTGCTGACGTCGATCGCGCATACTACCGTCCGATAGCAGACCTGCATACGCAAAGTTGGCACGCCCGCCTACTCTGCCGCCAGTTTCGTTGGCCGGACGGTTTTCTCGCGCATCGTCACAAATTCCTCCGCCGCGCTCGGGTGGATGCCGACAGTCTCGTCGAACATTCGTTTGGAGACACCGCATTTGACGGCGATCGCCAAGCCCTGCAGGATTTCGGGCGCATCGGGCCCCAGCATATGGCAACCGAGCACCCGGTCGCTGCGCGCGTCGACAACCAGCTTCATCACGGTGCGCTCCTCGCGCCCAGAAAGCGTGTTCTTCATCGGCTTGAAGCGGGCGCAGTACACGTCGATTTCGCCAAATTGGCGGCGCGCCTGCTCTTCCGTCAGGCCGACCGCACCGATCGGCGGTTGGCTGAAGACCGCCGAGGGCACATTGGCGTGGTCCATCTTGATCGGATTGTTGTTGAACAGGGTTTCAGCCACGGCGCGGCCCTCGGTGATTGCTACCGGCGTCAGATTGATTCGGTCGGTCACATCGCCGACCGCGTAAATATTGGAGACATTGCTGCACGACCATTCATCGACCACAACGGCACCATTGTCAGCGGTCTTGACACCGATCTCGGGAAGACCCAGGCCCTTGGTGTTCGGCTTGCGTCCCGTCGCGTACATGACGACTTCCGCGGAAAACTCCTGGCCGATCGCGGTATAGACCGAGTAGCCGTGATCGCGCTTCTCTATCCTGGCCACCTGTGTGCGGGCATGGATTTCGATGCCGCGGCCTCGCATCTCTTGCGCGAGCGCGATGCGGATGTCGTTGTCAAAGCCATAGAGCAGTTCCTCGCGGCGGATCAGCTCGACGACCTCGGCGCCGAACCCGTTGAAAATTCCGGCAAACTCGACAGCGATATAACCACCCCCGACGATAACGATCCGACGCGGCAGCTCCGCGAGATCGAGCGCTTCGTTGGACGAGATGACGTGTTGTATTCCGGGGACGTCGGGCACAGTCGGGTGCGAACCGGCGGCGATCAGGATCTTGTCGGCTGTATAGGTCCGGCCGTTGACTTCGACAGTATGCGGGTCGACGAGCAGGCCTCGCCCCTCGATAAGCTCGACACTGCTGTTTTTCAGCATGTTGCGATAAATCTGCGAGAGCCGCTCGATCTCGCGGTCCTTGGCGTCAATAAGGGCGGGCCAGTCGAAGCTTGGCACCGGCACCGTCCAGCCAAAGCCGGCGGCATCGGCGAAAGCGTCTGCAAACTGCGCGCCGTAAACCAGCAGTTTTTTGGGCACGCAGCCGCGGATCACGCAGGTCCCGCCGACGCGGCTCTCCTCGCAGACCGCAACCCGCGCGCCGTAGCTGCCCGCGCGCCGCGAGCTGGCAACGCCGCCGGACCCGGCACCGATCGTGAACATGTCGAAATCATAGCGCGGCATCGCAGGCTCACTCCGTCGCTTCGGGTTTCTCGATCTTCTGGTTGTCACAACATCGCGGTGGCGGCAAGCTCGCACATGTCAGTCCAGCGCCGCACGTCACTGGGCCGGCGTTACGCAGGAGGTTGTCGAATAACATGAAGGTCTTTGTCTTCGATCTCCTTGCTTACGGGGAGCAGCTCGAGCACCTGAAAATCAAGAACGAGCTGCCCTATCCGCTGCCCAAGCAATATTTCAAGCCCGAAGTCGCGGCACGAACCTACGCCGAGCACCTCGAAGCCTGGGAGGAATTGGACCGCCTGGGTTATGACGGCGTCGGGTTCAACGAGCACCATTGCTCGCCCTATGGGTTGATGAACTCGCCGAACCTGCTGGCTGCCGCCGCGGCGCAGCGCACCAGGCGGCTCAAACTGCTGATCTACGGCAACCTCTTGCCACTGCACGAGCCGTTGCGCCTCGCTGAGGAGCTGGCAATGCTCGACTGCATGTCGAATGGCCGGCTGATTTCAGGCTTTGCCCGGGGATTCCGCGAGAGTACCAAGTCCACAATGTGCCGTTGTCGCAATCGCGGGCTCGTTTCGAAGAGGCGTTCGAGATTATCCGCCGGGCCTGGACCGAGGAAATATTCTCCTATCAGGGCGAATTTTGGTCCTATAGAGACGTCGCGATGTGGCCGCGGCCGGTGCAGCAGCCGCATCCGCCGATCTGGATGCCGGTCGTCGGGAGCAAAGAGTCGATTGAATTCGCTGCCAAGCACGACTTGCCGATCACCCCGGGGCTGGGCCGCTCGCGCGGACTGCGCGACGACATCATCCGCTATTACGTGCGCTGTCTTGCGCAAGCAGGCCACCGGGTTACGCCCGACCATTTGTCGCTCGGCATCAGCACCTATGTCGCCGACAGCAAGGCCGAAGCGGTGCGCGAGATGGGTCCCTATCACCTCTATTTCAACCGCACGTTATTCAGCCATGGCAACTTCACTGAGACCGAATTGCAGCGGGAGACCGGTTATGCGAGCGCCGGATCGACCGATTACGTCAGCCCCGAGAACCGGCGCGCGGCGCAATTCGCCCGCGAGGACTTCCGCGGGCTGACGATGGCCGATATCGAGCGGCAGGCAGAGCAGATGCCATGGGGCACCGCGGCCGAGGTAACGGAGCGTATTGTCGAAGCCGCCGAGAGCGCCGGCGCCGACAATATCCAGATCAGCCTTAATCGCGGGGTATTGCCGCACGAGATGTTCATGGAGCAGATCCGCCGCTTTGCCGCCGAGGTGCTGCCGACGCTGCAATCGCACCGGATCGAGCGCGTACCATTGGCCCAAGAGTTTGTCTGAGCGTACGTCTGCATCCTGCTCTGCTGTCGAAAAATCTTACAGCGTCATTTTGCTCCTGAAGTTGTTACATAAAGGTCGTGTTTAATGATTAACACGGCAGCGCAACAATTGGCGTTCTTGCTGGCCGATGTCGGTAGAACTTACAATTCGCGCCCTCTGTTCAGCCTAAGCCTCGCCAGTATACTGATTTCCCTGTTCTGGCACAAAATTTGCCCATAACCGATTAAGTTCAAATGGCGGAGCAGCCATGATAGTCAACGCACGTCTTCTCCACGCAGCAGCAACGGGGGCTGGACTGCTTCTGGCCTTAAATATTGGAACGGATGAGGCCAGCGCGGCCTTTGTTGGCCTGTCGGTGAACGGCACTTGCGAAGTGGGGACATGCCCGGCCACGCCGATGCCGTTCAACACCACGGTATCCATACCGTTTGCTTTTAATGTGACATTGGCTGACGGCGATGTATTCAATTTCGCCGGGACGATAGGCGGTTCCAACAACAGCGACGGAACTTTGATTAACAGCAATGAGGATTTTACCGCCGAGTTTCTGAGCGGGCCCCACGGGACTTCTCAGGCGGACACACTGAATGTCGACGCGTCACATGTATGGGACACAACCTGCCCAGCGGCTGCTGCAACTTTTCAGCAGGAATTTCTGGCTTCTTCAGTCCGGGGATCGCAGGCGGAAGCTCGGTCACCCAGAGTGTGACCGCCGAGGGTGTTCCCAACAAGGCGATCTTCGGACCTTTTGTCGATCCGGCCAATAACCCGTTCAGCGGGTCGAGCACTTATACTTCGGCTATCACTGGTGGCGTCTTCGATGTCGAAAATCTTTACACGCTGGTATTCGCTGCGGGGGCGGCGCCTGGTTCCTTCATCGACATCAATAACGCCCCGACCCCGCCAACCGTGCCCGAGCCGGCGAGCTTGGCGTTACTCGGATCGGGCCTGCTCGGTCTCGCCTTTGCGCGGCGGCACCGCCGGGATTGACCACGTGGCCGCATTACGCCGTCAGGCACATTCTCATCTCGACATGGCGGACGCCGAAATCGTCGTAGGACGCTGAGGTCACAGCGAAACCGAATGCAGTTCGCTCGCTAGCCCATCGCAGCGAAGCCGCCATCGACCGGGATCGCCGCGCCGGTGATGAAATCCGAAGCGGCGGACGCGAGAAAGACGGCGATTCCGGCGAGGTCTCCGGGTATGCCCCAGCGGCCAGCTGGGGTGCGGGCCAGCACCCTTTCGTGTAGACCCGCGAC
>JAFASL010000379.1 GCA_019244535.1 Alphaproteobacteria bacterium | reverse complement strand
TTGCGGCTTGCCGAAGAGCAGCTCGACGTCGGCAAGCGCATGGTCGAGACTGGGAAAACGCGGGTGCGCCGCTTTGTGACTGAGCGCGACGCCTCGGCCGATGTAACACTGCACGAGGAGCATGCCGACGTTATCCGCCGCGCTGTCACCGATCCGAAATATATCGGTGAGATCGACTGGGCCGACCGCACGATCGAAGTGGTCGAGACCGCTGAGCAAGCCCTGGTGAATAAGACCGCGCGCGTGGTCGAGGAGGTCGGGCTAAAAAAGATCGGCTCTGATCACGTCGAGACCATCCACGACAAGATCCGGCGCCAGCAGGTCGAGATCGAACGGCTGGGTCCCGATGGACGGCCGCTGCAACCCCGTACATAGGCCAGATTACAAGAGATCATGCAGTGGCTGATCGGCTGCGCGTTTCTTCGGACCGCAGCCCGATCGGACATCACTGCAAGATCCACAAAAACCAATGGAGCGAACAGCCCGGGTTCGCCATAGGAGTGATCAGATGGCTGTATTCGACGATGTGATCGAAGATGTCGCGAGTCGGTTCGGCCTTGGTACGAAGGCGGGCCCACTGATGCGCGAAGTCGTGCAGCTGGTCACCGGCTCGCCCGGAGGGATCGGCGGATTTATCGATAAATTAAAATCGGCCGGTTTTGGCTCTCAGGTCGCCTCCTGGCATGGCAAGACCGACGGCACGGTGCTTACGGCACCGCAGGTGCAGACAGCACTCGGCGGCAGCGTGCTGGGCGGTATCGCGAACAGGGTCGGAATAGCCGGTGGCGTGGCTAGCACCGCAATCGGCTATCTACTACCCAAGGTGATCGGCCAATTGACCCCGGGCGGGACCATCCCGTCCAGCCTGCCCTCATGGGTATCCGGTTATCTGGGACAGACGGCGACAGCTCAAACGGAAAGAGTGGCGCCACGTGCCGTAAACGTAATTCATGATAGTCCGCGCTTGGCACGGTGGCTGATTCCGGTGCTGGTCGGCCTCGGTGTGCTCGGCCTGATCTGGTATCTGGTGTCCGGTCACCGCCCGACAGAGGTGGCGACACCTGCCACGGCGCTGGCCGCACCGGCGCATCTGGCGCTTAGTAATGATTCCGGCATTATCACCCTCTCTGGCCGCGTGCATGACGAAGCGACGCGAACCGACATCATCAATTCGCTGAAGAGTGTCTTCGGCGCCGCCAATGTCAAAGGCGACATCGCCATCGACGCCAATGCCGGACCAGCGCCATGGCTCGTCAATCTGCATTCGGCGCTGGGAAATCTGAAGACGCCCGGTGTGCAGGCCGTTTTCGACGGCAACTCGCTGAAGGTCGGCGGCTCGATCTCCGATGCCGACCGCGACGGGATCGTCAATTCGCTGCAGTCGGTATTTGGCGACAGGGTTGGTGTTCGGCGAGGTTGACCGACAGAGCGGTTGATCTCGTTTCCTTCCCAGGGGGCGTAGATGCCGCGCCAACTTGCGGTCAGCAGGGCGCTCGCGTCGGTCGTTGCACCGGTCCCTCTGAAGGCAGAACTCCGGATAAATCGTGAAAATCTGGCGATCCCTCCCGCACTCGATCCGGTCGCGCCGAAAGGTCTGGACACCGCGCCACAATTTTGCGGTTCGAAAAACTGCATTGCGGACCGGTCCGATCGCCTGGTGAACAGAAGCACCGCGATGGTTTGCTGGAGCCGGTGATCTGAGTGTCGAAGCCGCCAACCAGCGCGTGATGCGCTTGGGCGGAGTCCTCGGGCGGCCATGCCCCCCCAAACGGCCACAGGTGTTAGATTCCGCGTAAACGTCCGAGGGAGCTCGCCTTTGGGCGCATGTTCGCGCCGCAAACTTCATGAGGGTTGGCGCTGTCAAGGCTCGCCCTTATCGATGTAGCGCGGCAATCTTGACAGGAAGCCGTATTGCCTCATCAGCCATTGTTCCCGAGACGTCGAGCGTTGGCTCATCAAGCGGGCTCCGGTGCCTCACTGTGTGAATCAGCACTGAACCCCGGCTAAAATTGATCCAACACTTAAAGCGGTTTGAGGGGGGTCCACTTGGGCGCTGATTCACAGCTTAGATGACGCGCGCGCGGCGGCGAACGTCCGGCAAGCGGTCGCGACGGTGTTTAGTTTAGGCGTGCGTTCGGTCGAGGCGGAGTTGAATACCAGCTCGGGCTGTTATCGGGCATGCATCCTCCAGGGCCAGGCAGAGCATGCACGGCGGTTGGCGAGCCTGACGCACCAGCCTGATATGACCGAGATGCTGCACCGAATGGCGGAGGATTTCGACGACATCGCCTGTGATCTCGCAAACGGTGCGGTCGACGTGCGCCATCCCGAGTCGATACCGGCTCCAGCGCACCGCAACCACCAGATGGTCGTGCTCGACCGTTCGGGTTGGTTGGCCTGGTTTGAGGTCACCCGCTCGGAAGCCGAGCTGCTGCGACCGCTTCCCCCCGGCAGCCTGAGCGTCGAGCAGGTCCGGTAATAGCTCCGCTAGGCCCGCTTTTACACCGCAGCAGCTTCGCGTTTCGCCGCCCACCGTGGGAATCCCACAGCATGGCTGTACGCGCCGAGCACGGCAAC
>JAFASL010000327.1 GCA_019244535.1 Alphaproteobacteria bacterium | reverse complement strand
GGCGAGCTCCTTCTTGAGCCGCGCGAGCCCCTCTTCGCTGCCCGATTCTGCGCGGGCGACGAGCACCGCCTGGGTATTGGAAGCGCGCAATAGCCACCACCCATCGGAAGTGCGTACCCGCACGCCATCGATGTCGGTCATCTCCGCCTTCGCGCGCCGCAACCGTTCCCGCACCTCACGCACGACCTCGAATTTGCGGCTCTCCGGACAGGGAAAGCGTAATTCCGGCGTATTGACGACGGCGGGGAGCCGGTCGCGCATCTCAGCGAGACTGAGGCGGGCCCGCGACAGGATATCGAGCAATCTGACGGCGACATAGATCGCGTCGTCAAACCCGTAAAAGCCGTCTGCGAAAAAGATGTGCCCGCTCATTTCGCCGCCAAGCGGTGCGCCTATTTCGGCGAGCTTTGCTTTGATCAGCGAATGCCCGGTTACCGTCATTACCGGACGGCCGCCCATCCGAGCGATCTCGTCGAACAGCACCTGGCTCGCCTTAACATCGGCCAGGATCGGCGCGCCCGGGTGCCGGGCCAAAACATCGCGCGCCAGCACCACCATCAGCTGATCGCCCCACAGGATTCGTCCGTGTGAGTCGATGACCCCGATGCGGTCTCCATCGCCGTCGAAGGCAACACCGAGATCGCAGTTCTCGCGCGCGACCGCCTGCTGCAATTGGATGAGGTTCTCCGGGATCGTCGGGTCCGGATGATGGGCCGGGAAGGTGCCGTCGATCGTTTCGTTCAACAGCAGATGCTTGCCGGGCAGCCGCGCGGTCAGCTGTTGGACCACCTCACCCGTCGCACCGTTGCCGGGATCCCAGGCGACGGTCAGCGGGCGGTCGCCGTGATAGTCGCGCGCCAGCCGTGCGACGTAATCGTCGCGGATCGCGCGTTCTTCAATTCGTCCCCGCGGCCCTTGCGGAGCCTCAAGCCGGCGTGCGGTGTCGCCGAGGCGCTGAATGGAAGCTCCGAAAAACGATTTGCCCTGGAAGACGAATTTAAAACCGTTGTGGTCGGGGGGGTTATGTGAGCCGGTGACCATGACCCCGCCGTCGACCCCCAAAGTCGCCGCCGCATAATAGAGCATCGGCGTCGGTCCTCGGCCGATCCGCACGACATCGGCGCCCTCCATCGCAAGACCATCGACCAGCGCCGCCTCGAGTTCGGGCGAGGTGAGCCGGCCGTCATAGCCGACAGCCACACGGCTCCCGCCCGCCTCGGCGAGGGTCACCGCATAGGCTCGCCCGACCGCGCGGGCGTCGGCAGCCGAGAGGGTCTGCCCGACGATCCCGCGGATGTCGTATTCGCGCAGGATCGTCGGGTCGAAATGATGGGACATCGATGGCTCCGATCAGAGGTAAGAAGCGAGGATTTTGCGCAATCCGGGGCCAAGCTCAGGGTGCTGCAATCCGAGCGCGATCGTCGCTTCGAGAAAGCCTAGCTTATCGCCGCAATCGAAGCGCCTCCCCTCGAAACGCAACCCGTGGAACGGTTGCCCCTCATCGATCAAACTGCCGAGCGCGTCAGTCAACTGGATCTCTCCGCCGCTTCCTGGCTGGGCGTTGGCGAGGTGACAGAAGACCTCGGGCTGGATGATATAGCGGCCGATGATTGTCGAGGTCGACGGTGCCTCGGCGGGATCGGGCTTTTCGACCACCCCTCTCGCCCGCACGAGCCGGCCGTCGTCGGAGACAACATCGAGCACGCCGTAGCGGGAGGTATGCGCTCGCGGCACCTCGATGACCGCCGCGAGATTGCCGCCGGTTTTGGCATAAGCTGCTACCATCTGCGCCAGACAGGGCGTCTCGCAGACCATCAGATCGTCGGCGAGGAGCACCGCGAAGGGCTCATCGCCGACCAGCCCGCGGGCGCACCACACCGCATGGCCGAGCCCGAGCGGGGTCTGCTGCCGTGTATAGGCGATCTGCCCCGGTTCCGGGAGGCGCGCCTCGAGCTCGGCAACGAGATCGGTCTTGCCGCGTTCAAGCAGGGTCGCCTCGAGTTCGAAGGCACGGTCGAAATGGTCGTCGATCGCGCTCTTGGCGCGGCTGGTGACAAAGAAGAACTGCTCGATCCCGGCCGCCTTGGCCTCCTCCACGGCATAGTGAATCAGCGGCTTATCGACAATCGGCAGCATTTCCTTCGGCATCGCCTTGGTCGCCGGCAAAAACCGGGTGCCCAAACCGGCGACCGGAAAAACCGCCTTGCGGACAGGCTTGTGCATAAACTCCTCGCGCTCGGGTGCCCTGACGGGTGCGGGTAATTCGTGTGCCACGACACCGCACCTCCGGGCAAGCCGAACGGGGCGATATAGTGGCGCCACGGCGTTAACGACGGATTGATCGACACATTCCGTAACGGGCGAAAAAGTCGATGCTTGAAAACGAAATGCGCGGAACGGTGGAGGTCGAGCGGATCGACAACCGGCTTTTCGTGCTGGTCTTGCAGCACCCGCAGGAAAAAAGAGAGGCGATCGGGACCGCAGCGGCGAGCTGCGCCGCGCTCCGGCGGGCGGCGCTCGTTATCGGATTGTCATGGTCGAACCTTACACGCGCCCTCGGCCGACCCGCCGATCCAAAACGCTGGGCGGTGCTCTACCTCGGTTCGGCACGACCGGCGGCGTTCGGCTTAGAGCGGGAAGTGATTGCGCTGGATCGACGGGGAAAGCCGGCGGCCGACCAGCAGGCGGCGGTGCGTGGGCTAGAGGGCGTGGTGCTGCTCGACGGCAGCTGGAGCGAAGCCAAGACTCTGTGGTGGCGCAACCCGTGGCTCCTGAAGCTGCAACGGCTGGTCCTCAATCCACCACGCCCATCGCGGTTCGGCCAAGTGCGCCGTGAGCCGCGCCGCGCGGCGCTCTCGACCCTTGAGGCTGCGGCACTGCTGCTGAAGAACCTTGATGGCGGCCCCGAAACCGAAGCTGCGCTTCTCGACATTCTCGAAGGCCTCATCGCTTATCGATGAGGCTTTTGGTCGTCGGTCATGTACGATCAAGCAGATGCTGGAACGACCGCGGTGATGGTTTTGGCTCTCTTGTGCGATGAATGATGTTGTATCGAGCCCAGTTCGAGCGCGCGAGCCGGTGGTGCGGCCGCGCGATGCCGCATCCCTCATTTTACTGCGCGGGGAGGGCCGGAATCTCGAGGTTCTCGCCGGCCGCCGTCCCCGGCATGTCAAGTTCATGCCTGGGGTGCATGTGTTTCCGGGTGGCGCGATCGATCCGCCCGACCGCGTCGCTTGGAGTATCGAAACGGGGACGGATGCGTTGGGGCCCCGACTCGCGCGCTCGGCGCGAGCGGCATTGCGCGAGACCTGGGAAGAAGTCGGGGTGCTCGTCGGCCGGCCGGCAGGCTCGGAAGCTGCGCCGCTGGCTACCCGGCAGATCGAACGAGCCTATCGGGAGCGCGGGCTGATTGCGGCATTTGACGTACTCACCTATGTCGGGCGAGCGATTACCCCGTCGCACTCCAGCCGGCGGTTCAATACCAGGTTTTTCCTCAGCCACAGCGCCAATGTGTTCGGCGAACCGGCGTCGAGCGAGGAACTCGAGGATGTGCGCTGGTACCCGATCGGGAGCGGTCAACTCGAGTCGTTTCGCGATGTGACGCGATTCATGCTGGCGCGGGCAATCGCGTTGCACGGGGGCGCCGCGAAGGGCGACACGCCGCTGTTTTATTGGGCCAAGAATGCGCGTCGGATCGGCGTCTGCCGCGAGGGCACCCGTATGACTTAAACGGGAAGCCGGCCCTCACGACTCCTGGTTAAAATTCCAACCACGCTGTAGGAAAAACCGATAACGCCTTAGGAATGTCCCAATTTTGACTCATCCCTAATCGGGTTGTCACGATTGGCGGACTTTGTTAATGCAAAAACTCATACGGCTGTAATTAAGCCAAACGGGGGGACGATGACCGATACGCTTGCCATCGCGGCGGCTCAAGGGGAGGTCGCGGGATTGCTGGAGAGCGATCTCGGTCCCGCCTTGCCAAAGACAATCGGGAGCCAATCGGTGCCCGCCGCTGCAGGTGGCGAGACCGATCCTGACAGCATGCAGGCTCAGGGGAATGCGGCCGCCGGCGACACAAGCAGCGCGTCAGCATCCCTGGCGGGAACCACCGTTCAGATGGGCGCCGCTGGAGGGCTGGTCTTCGACATCACCTATGACAGCAGCGTCAGCAGCGCGCCGGCAGGCTTTACGGCCGCAATTGCCGACGTCGTGAATTACTACAGAAGTGTGTTCAGCGATCCCGTCACCATTAATCTCGATGTTGGATGGGGTGAGGTCGGCGGGCAAACACTGGCGTCCGGCGCGCTCGGCGAGAGCGAAACCAATCTCGGTCTCTTCAGCTATTCGCAAGTGAAAGCGGCCTTGACGGCCGACGCGAAATCCGCCGATGACACTAGCGCGGTCCACAGCTTGCCCGGGACTGATCCGACCGGCGGCGGCAGTTTCGTGCTGGCGACCGCCGAAGCAAAGGCTCTCGGGCTCGGCGCCAATGTCGCTGTCGACGGCTATGTCGGCTTCTCCTCCGGCGCGGCTTATACGTTCGATCCAAATAACCGCGCGGTAGCGGGGGCATACGATTTTATCGGGGTCGCCGAGCACGAGATTTCGGAGGTTATGGGCCGCATCGCGCTGGTCGGCACTCCGCTCAGCGGGCTTTCGCACACCTACACGGCGTTGGATCTGTTTCGCTACGCGAGCCCGGGCAGCCGGCAGCTGGCAGCCGGTCACCCCGCCTATTTCTCGGTAGATGGCGGCAACACCGGTTTGAACAACTTCAACACCGCCGCGAACGGCGATGCCGGCGACTGGGCGAGCGGCGGCGGAAACGACTCTTACAACGCGTTTGTCAGCGCCGGGGTCGCCGAGCCGGTGACCGCCAACGATTTGCGGGTCATGGATGCGATCGGCTGGGACCTCAGCACGGCCAAGATCGACACGCCGCCGGTGGTGACGCCGACGAGCTCGAACATTGCCGCCAGCCCCGGGCAGCTCTTCGATGCATCGTCATTGTTCACGGCGAGCGACCCGGACGGCGACGCGATCACGCAATACGATTTCTGGGACACCGGCGGGGGTGGCGGGCAATTTCTCGTCGACGGCGCGGCGCAGCCGGCCAACGGCGACATCTATGTCTCCGCCCCGCAACTGGCGCAGACCGCGTATCAGAGCGGCAACGGCACCGACACCTTGTGGGTGCGGGCCTATGACGGGACGCAGTGGAGCGCCTGGTCGCCGAGCTTCACGGTGACCTCTGGAACGAGCGCCGATGCCGCATCGACCGCGTCAAGCGATCCGGCCGGGCAAGCGGCGGGGCCGATAATCCTCACCGTCGGCCCAGACGGGCAATACCAGACTATCAGCGATGCCGTCGCGTTCGCCGATGCGGACACCAATCCCAGTGACAATTTCGATATCCAGGTTGCCCCGGGGACCTACACGAATGATTTCCCCGAGGTCACGCGTCCCATGACGATCGAGGCCGATCCGAATGCGACCGGGCCGGTCGTCCTGCTCGCAACCGAACTGCTGCCCAACGACAAGGGGATCATCCTCACCACATCCAGCCTGACCGTCAGGGGGCTCACCTTCGAAGGGGCAGCGATCAGCAACGCCGACGGCGGCAACGGAGCGGGGATCAGGGACCAGAATGTCGACGGGAGCGATCCTCCGGCGAGCTTTATCGTGGAAAACTGCACATTTACCGGGAATCAGGAAGGCATCCTGACCGGCTATGATGCGAGCGAAACGATCTCCATCGCCAACTCGACCTTCGCGAATAACGGCAACCCCGACCAGGGTTATTTTCAGCACGCGCTCTACGTCAATTTTGCGGGCAGTCTTACAGTTACAGGCAGTCTCTTTGGCGGCCAGTTGATCGGGCACGACATCAAGAGCCGTGCGATGGTAACCACGATCACCGACAACCGGATTTACGATGGTGCCGCTGATCCCGCGGATGGCATCGGAGCCGGCTCGACCAGCTACGGCATCGACACGCCAAATGGTGGGGTCGTCACGATTTCCGGGAACCTCATCGTACAAGGCCCGGCGACCCAAAACAGCATCATGGTCGACTATGGCACCGAGGGACTCGTATACGACAGCAACAGCCTGTCGGTCTCGAACAATACGTTCATCAGTACCGGCCTGTCTCAAGCAATCGGGATCTACGACGCGTTCGCGACACCTGTTCAACTGAACAACAACACTTTTGAGGGAGTGGCTACGCCCGTTTATCCAGCGTCCGCGATTATAAACTCGCCTGAGGACACGCCGCCGGTCGTGACGCCGACGAGCTCGAACATTACAGCCAGCCCCGGGCAGCTCTTCGATGCCTCGTCATTGTTCACGGCGAGCGATCCGGACGGCGACGCGATCACGCAATACGATTTCTGGGACACCGGCGGGGGTGGCGGGCAATTTCTCGTCGACGGCGCGGCGCAGCCGGCCAATGGCGACATCTATGTCTCCGCCGCGCA
>JAFASL010000684.1 GCA_019244535.1 Alphaproteobacteria bacterium | reverse complement strand
TGCTCGCGCCGGGCGGCGCGTTCGTCGCCAAGGTGTTCCAGGGCGGCGCCGAGCGGGCGATGCTCGAGCGGCTGAAGCGTGAATTCGCTACGGTTCGGCATGCGAAGCCACCGGCCAGCCGGAAGGAATCGAGCGAGTTATATGTTGTGGCGGTGGGATTTCGGGGAACCAATTTCCTTGCCCGTTAAGGTCCTGGTGCAGCCCCGAAGTTACAATAGCTCTTAGAATGTCGCCTTGGGCGGAGTTCTCAGGGCTCAGGTCAAACCCCGCTGGTTTGATCGCAATGTTGCGCTCAATCATGTATAACGTCGCAGGAGCGAACGGGGTGCTCTGGGAATGGCTGAGGCCATCCAATCGAACCCGGCCGAAGAGCCACCGGATCGGCGGAAGCTGGTCGCCGTCATCGATGCTGATATGGTCGGCTACAGCCGTTTGATTGAATTGGATGATGCGGGCACCCTTCAACGCCTGCGCGCTCTCCGTGACAACCTTATCGATCCGGCCATTGAGGAGCATGGCGGCAGGATCGTCCAGACAGGAGGCGACTCCCTGCTGATAACCTTTCATAACCTTGACGGCGCCATGCGCTGTGCCGTGAAGGTGCAACAGCGGGTTCCGGTGCTCGATGGTGACCAGCCTCCCGAGCGAGCCATCCTTTTCCGCGTCGGTATTGATATCGGCGATGCAATTGCCGACCGGACTGGCTTACACGGGGACGTGGTGAACGTGGCTGCGCGTCTGCAGGCAGAGTGTCCCCCGGGCGGTATCTGCGTCTCTCGTGCTGTTCGGGATCATGTTCACGGGCGACTCGACTTGGCTTTCGAGGAGCTTGGCCGGCTTCATCTCAAAAACATCGCCCGACCGGTTGACGCGTTCGTGGTGAGGGGTAACGCCGCGAAGATGCCGCATGGCGTGAAGGACGCCCGCTCACGATCGGACAAACCATTAGTCGAACCTGCGGCGGTGTATCCCAACAATCTGCCTCAGCTCGCGAATGCGCTGATCGGACGCGAGCGCGACGTGGCCGAGATCGAAGGACTGTTATTCAAGCATCGCTTGGTGACATTGGTCGGTACCGCCGGCGCCGGGAAGACCAGCCTGTCGTTGCGGGTGGGCTCCGATTTGCTGGCGCGTTTCCCGGACGGCACGTGGTTTGTCGGGTTGGCGCCACTGGATCGGGCCGAACTGGTCGGCGAGGCTGTCGCCGCCGTGTTCGGATTGCCCGTGCTCGGGGAACGGCCGGCTACGGACGCGATCGCGGCATTTTTGCGATCGAGGCGCGTGTTCCTCATACTCGACAACTGTGAACACCTGATTAGGGCTGCCGCCGAGTTCGCCGACACGGTTCTCAAGACGTGTCCCAGCGTGTTCATTCTTGCCACCAGCCGTGAGGCACTGTCCGTGCCCGGTGAGCATGCGTACCAAGTGCCATTGCTCGACGTGCCGCCGCGCTCAACCAACCTTACGGCCGGCGCGGCGATGGGACACAGCGCCATACAGCTCTTCGTCGAACGCGCGGCCGCCGCACTCGGGCGTTACTCGCTGACCGACAAAACCGCGCCCATCATTGCCGAGATCTGCCGCAGGCTGGATGGCATTCCCCTGGCGATCGAGCTGGCAGCGCCACGGCTTAAGATGCTGACGCATGAATTGTTGCAGACCCGACTGGATGATCAGCTTCACCTTCTCACCGGTGGGAGCCGTACGGCCGCGCCGCGACAGCAGACGCTGCGCGCCGCGGTCGAATGGAGCTACGCCCTGCTCTCGGAGCCCGAGCAGGCGATGCTGCGCAGACTCGGGGTGTTTGCGGGCAGCTTCACCCTGGAGGCGGTAGCGGCTGTCGCCAAGACTGATCCCATGGAGCCGTCGGACGTTTTCGATGTGGTTGCCGGGCTGGTTGACAAGTCGCTGGTGGTGTCGCTCGCCCGCGCGGACGAGAACCGCTATCGGATGCTGGAGTCGACGCGGGCATTCGCGCGGGAGAAGCTGGGGGCCGGCTGCTACGCCGCGCTGTCGCGCCGGCTCTGCGAGCACATGACACTCGTCTTCGAGCGAGCGGAGCAAACCTGGCTCACGACTCCTCGGGCCGACTGGCTCGCCGCGCATGAGCCGGACCTGGACAATCTGCGCGCAGCCATGGCCTGCTCCCTGCGCCCTGACGGGGATCCGGCTTTGGGCGTAAATCTGGTCAGCCGCACGGATTGGCTGTGGCGCGAATTGGCGCTGGTGCAGGAGCAGCGGCGCTGGTTTGAGCTGGCTCTCAGATTTGTGGATGCCGCTACTCCGCCTTCCGTCGAGGCACGCATCCGTCTCGGACTCGGGTGGGATTTGTATGGCGGCGACCGGGGCCGCCTTCAACACAGTCTCCATGCTATCGAGTTGCTGAGACAGGTTGGCGGCGAGCCGATCCTGTTAGGCCAGGCGCTGACGCAGGCAGCGATGTCGAGCGCCCGTTATCGGGACATCGCGGAAGCCGAGCGATACCAGGACGAAGCACTTTCGTTGCTGCGCCGGTGCGGCTGCACAAAGTGGCTGGCGATGGCACTTCTGAACGCCGGGACCATCCGCAAGTTTGTCGGGGATTGCAAGGCTGCGCGGGCCCTCGTCGAAGAGGCGCGGAGCCTGTCCAAGGCGCTCGGTAATGGTTACCTTCACCTGCGCGACCATTGCGACGCGCAACTCGCTTCCATCGCGTTCGAGGCCGGCCGGATGGCGGAAGCCATCGAACGCGCGAGAGCGGCAGTCGAGGCTTCTCGCCGGCATGGCACCCTGACGGCTGAACTCCTGGCTGTGCACTGGCTGGCCGCCTTTCTCATCCTCGATGATCAGATCGAGCCGGGCTACGCCGTGGCGCTCAGAGCTTTGGAGCTATCGCGCGCATTCGGCAACGTAGGTCTCCCACGCTCAATCTATCACCTCGCCCTTGTCCTCGCCGCGCAGGGAGAGACCGACACCGCAGCGCGCCT
>JAFASL010000040.1 GCA_019244535.1 Alphaproteobacteria bacterium | reverse complement strand
CCCGTCACCTGCCCCACCATATCCTCGCCCGCCGCTCACTGCTGAGCGCTAGCGCGGATTTCGCCGATCCCGCCTGCGAAGTAGAAAGCAGCGGTGGGTAGATCATCGTGAACCCCTGCCAGTATTTCGGCGCAGGTCCTTAACGCTTCGGTGGCGCTTACATGCGAGCCTGGTCGTTTGGTCCACGGTTCCGCGCAGAAGAATGGCTGTGAGAAGAAGTTAGCGAGCTTGCGAGCGCGCGTTAACGTCAGCGGGTCGGCTGTTTCGGCAAGAGTGGGGTCAAGCAGCAACGTCAGAGTCTGCTTTACGCGCGCGGCTATCTCCGCGTGCTCGTCTCCCACGGCTTTTGTCCCCAGCAACTCAGATCGCGACGTCCGAGGATCGACGCAGGGATAGATTTTCCTCTCGGCCATACCGCGTGACAGATGGATCACCGTGTCGACGGAAGCGAGTTCGGCCAGACGCTCGGTCGTCCAGGGGCCATCTCCGGCGCGAAAGAAGAAGGTCTGCACAGCCCCGATTGTGCCCTCGCTAAACCCGTCTTTCTTTAACTCCGCTGCGTAGGAAAAATCTTCTTCTTTCCACCGCTGGACCAGTGTGAAGAGGGAGATGCGATCGGCCCCGCCGCTCAGCCGACGCACCAATTCCTCCATTACCACAGTCGTTCCGGCTCCAAATTCGCCAGCTATCGCGACGGTTCCGCCAACGACCAACGGACACAGAACATCGAACACCTTGATCCCAGTCTCCAGCAGCTTGGGTTCGAGCTTGCGATGGCGCGGACCAGCGAGAAGTCTCACTGCCCGGCCGAAAGTATTTCCGTCGATCGGGGCCGCAGCGTGATGAAGCGAATTCAGCACGGTCGCTCCGCGCTGCGCTTTACCCGATGGGGACGCAATGACAGCGCGCACAATGCCCTTGCCGGGTCGTTGGACCACCTGGACGGTGATTGTTCGGCGGTTAGCCTCGTCGCTGACCGCGAGTTCCGCGAGCAGATCGGGCAAAGACTGGGGATCGAACAGGGCCTCGATCACATCGCCGCGCGTTCCGACCAGACGCCCGATGCGATTGGCGAAGTCATCAGGCAAACCATGAGCCTGGAGCGTTTCGGCCACCATGGTGAGCATCCTCTCTTTCAGTTTGGAGCGAGCGGCATGCAGGCGGTTGTTCACGGTCGTTACCGAGATGCCGAGAAAGTTGGCAATGTCCTGGTGCGAGCATTCGTGGATATAGAACAATGTTGCTGGCTCCCGCAGGCTCACCGGGAGTTCCGCAATGGCGGCAAGGGCGGCTCGCGCGTGCTCGCGCTGAACCAGATCATCGTCCGGCGAAATCTGCTCGCTAACTATATTCTCAGCGGATTCAAGCGGAACGATCTCCAGTTGGCTCTTTCGCAGCGTCCGGAAGGCCTGATGCCGGACGATGCCCCGGAGCCAACCCGGAAAAGCGGCGTGGTCTGACAGGCTTGGCAATCCCGACCACGCGGCCAGAAATGCCTCCTGGACGGCATCCTCGGCATGTTGAAAATCGCCCAGCAGGGCGAGCGCCGAGCCGAACGCGAAGTGCTGAAACCGTCGCGTAAGCTCGACAAAAGCGCTTACATCACCTTCGCAGGCGCGCCGAACCAGCTGTTCCAGGTCCATCTCACGTTCCTCACACATAGCTAAGGTGCCAGGAAAGCGGGCTGTCCTTTACGCCAGTTCGGGCCTCCGAAAAATTTGCGCCCTTTGATCCGGTTAAATCGCGATGGCAAGCGGCCGCTTACGGCGCGTCTCGCCCGTTACTGCGCATTCCGTGATCCCTCATCACTCCGCCATCGTCGGCACATCCCGGGGTGGGGAGCTATCCCATTTCCCTTATGCCGACCCCGAGGCCTGCGCTCGCATGATCCTCGACGCCTCCGTATTTCCGTGCTCAGAGAAACACAGTTCGCATCGGACTCTTTGCTGGAGGGAACCCGATTCGAACCGTCAGTCCCGCGGCAGTCGCTCGAGCGTTTTCGTCTCCCGTTAGGGCCGACTTTTCCGCAAGCGAAGCGACATGCGCCAATCTCGAAACTTTGATTGCACCACGCGGTACAAATGGTTCGAATCCGGCTTGCTCCAGCGGTGAGTCAGGAGAGAAGTGTGGGCGCGGAGTCTCGTGCTCTCTAGCCCTGGCCGGCATTGGAGCATCTGTAACAGAGGGCCCCAGCTCAAGAGCCTCCACGCCTGAGTCACGAACCGCGAACTGCTTCTACTCAGCCGCTTCCTTGACCTGTCGCGTGGAGCTGGCGCTGCCGGGAAGCCAAAAACGTCCTTGACCCGCGGAGGGCGTCCACACAAATCCATCAAGGCCAGCGGCATTGCCGCGCGAACAGGCCGGACACAAACCTGCAACCGGCATGACAGTCCCAAGCCAAAACGTCCTTGACCCGCGGAGGGCGTCCACACAATCTCCCTCCAGCGAAGAGTCAGAGGCGAACTTAGCCCGATGGCACGGAGAGCCAGGTAATGCGGTTATTGCGAAAACTGCTGATAGGCTTCCCCAAGGTCCGACGCGGTTGCGGTCGCTCGGGTCGGCCTCGATCAGGCTGGCGTCGACAGCAAAACAAGGGTGGCGAAATTTGCGCATTGTGATCCCTTGGGTAGCGGAATGGGGTGGCGCTGCGCGGCGACGATGCGATTTGGGGCACCCTTTCCAGCTACATAGATCTTGAAAAGCGGATCCGGGCGGATCACCCGCTGCGGGTGATTCGGGCGATCGCCAATAGCGCGCTCAAATCGTTGTCCGGGGAGTTCCAGCTCATTCGCCGCTCGGCCGCGAGTCGATCCCGCCGGAGCGGCGGTTGCGCGCGTTGCTGCTGCAAAGCTCGCGCGTGACCCGGATGCCCGAGATCGACGTGTCGGCCACCAGCGCCAGGCATTCGCGGCTGTAGTCGTCGACCACCGTCAGGATGCGCAAGCGCCGCCCATCGCTCATCTGTCATGCACGAAGTCGAGCGACCAGCGCTGGTTTGGCCCAAGCGGCAGCGGCATTGGTGAGCGCACCCCAATGGCACGTTTGCGCCCGCCGCGTCGGCGCACCATCAGCCGCGCTTCCTTGTACAGCCGGTAAACCCGTTTGCGGTTGACCGTGTGACCCTCGCGCCGCAGCAGCACCCAAAGGCGTCGATAGCCAAACCGGCGGCGCTCCTCAGCCAGCGCTTTCAACCGCTCGCGCAGCGCATCATCATCGCACCGCCGGCGCTGGTAGCGCACACTCGACCGGTCCACCGCAATCACACGGCACGCCCGCCGCTCGCTCATCGCGAACCCGCCTCGCAGATGAGCCACCGCGTCGCGGCCAGCGGCGGGCGTCACCATTTTTTTCCAAGCAGGTCCTTCAATGCGGCGTTGTCGAGCATCGCATCCGCCAACAATCGCTTCAGCTTGGCGTTCTCCGCCAGCGCCCGCAGCCGCTTCGCCTCGCTGACCTCGAGCCCCCCGTATTTGCTCTTCCACGTGTAAAACGTCGCATCGCTCATGCCATGCTTGCGGCACAGCTCCGCAACTGGTGTCCCGGCCTCCTGCTCTTTCAGGATCCCGATGATCTGCTCCTCCGTGTACCGCGAC
>JAFASL010000634.1 GCA_019244535.1 Alphaproteobacteria bacterium | reverse complement strand
CCCGATCCCATGAGCACATGCAGGCCGGGACGAAG
The DNA here is from genome assembly GCA_019244535.1 of Alphaproteobacteria bacterium. Lineage (GTDB taxonomy): Bacteria > Pseudomonadota > Alphaproteobacteria > ATCC43930 > CGMCC-115725 > AP-15. Next base: position 5,369 of record JAFASL010000634.1, on the reverse strand, counting down.
AAACGGCGCTTTCAGCCGAACCAAGAAACTACCCGTAAGCAGTGGCCAAAGGTTTTTGCAGAACTTGACGCACGCAACTCTCCTACCACTGATGCTTGAGCTGTCATGCTTGGGCTTGGCCCTCTGGTGGCGCTATCTTGGGGTATGGAAAACCCCCCATCCAACAATCCCGAGCAGCCGACCTCGGTTGTCGGCCGGCTCACGAAGCGTCTTACGCAATTCACCAAACAGCAGAAGCCCGCCGCACAAGCTGCCATAGCGAATGCACTTGCCGCGGTGAACGGGTGGCTGATCCGGTTGCAGAAGAAGTAGCCCGCACTCAAGCGTCTTAGCCTATTACCTTCCGGGGCATGGAGAGCAAAAAAAGAGCTGGCCCGCATGGAGGGACAGGCCAGCCCTTAGAAACTAGTGACGCACTTTCGCCGCGCTGAGGACCGGGAAGCCAGATCAACGCGGATTGCGCGGAAGGCGGCGGACTTTAAGTCGCGCTGCGATCTCGGGCAAGACACGACACTGGCATGACAAGACGCAATTTGTGATGCCGCAATAGCGTTGTAATCCAGATCGTGGCAATCTGCGGGTGTGACTTGACGGAGACTGGACGTGCCACGCGTAGCTGCAACCAAGTCGGAAACTGAGTGGTATGAAGATTGGGATGATGACGTGCTGGAGCGCACCTATGCGCGGGCGGTGATGGAACTGGAGGCGCTGGAGAGGCGGTTGCGCGTGCATCGCGGCGCGATGCAGCGGCTGAAGGCGGAGATCGTACGCCGACAGGTGAGGCAGGAGGGCATATGAAGCTGTGGCATTCCTGCGCGCTGGCATGGCCGCTGGTGGCCTACGCCGGCTGTCCACCGCGGGCGGGGTGTATCTGAGCCTTGGCACTGACATCCACCGCTCCGACGCTCACGTGTTCGGCGCAGTTGCTCAGCGCATGCGTTCCGAGAGTTCGGTGCCCCTTGAGACGACCTCGTTGAAGGCGCGCCGAGCGGCCGTCTCGTTTACCCAATCGGTCTCGTCCACAATCTCCTCAATGGCCGCGAGATTGTCTGCGGCAATTCCGTCGCGCTTGCCACCATGGCAGTTGTAGAGGCGATTGTTCCGCCTCTCGACAATCACGAAACGGTCGCCGCGTGCGATCAAGAGGTGCGTGCCCGCTTGCTCGACGATCTTCTCATTCATGTCCTTCTTCCAACCTGGAGCTAATTATCCGAGTGCACTGGCGGGTCGCTGCGCCCAGTGCCGCGTTATACAGTCGAATGATCGATGAGCAAGGCAACGCTGCTGCGCGGTACCCCCACATGAGGGGCAGCAGCTAATAGTAATCCCGGGCGGCCGCAGCGGCCCTTAGGTGCAGTCGAGAGGTGCATTGAACGCGTCCCAATCGCCTGCGCAGAGGCGCCGGCGCTCGGCACTGGTCGCCCGCGCGTCCGATTGCCCGCCACGCATCCACTCGCCCAGGACCCGTTCAGCGCACCCACATTCAGCCCTACGGCAAGGGCGGCACCCAGGGATCAGGGAGAGAGGCCAACGCAGCCAGGCTAATCGCAATACTGGCCCGCAAAACCGCCTCCCCCTGAGAGTGGTTTTGGCTCTGCCACGCTTGGATCAGACCAGGACCAAACTGTCATGAGGATCAGCGTCAATATCGACTGCACGCCCGACGAAGCGCGCGCGTTCTTCGGCCTGCCCGATGTCAAGCCGATGCAGGACTCAGTCATGGCGCGAATGCAGGAACGGATGCTTAGTGCCACGGGGGCCATGTCGCCGGAGGGGGTCATGAAGACGTGGCTGCAGGCGATCCCTCAGAACCCCGAGCAAATGCGAGAGATGTTCATGCGGTTCTTCGCCCAACCGTTCGGTCAGGCACCAAGCAGGAAATCATAAAAAAAGCCAGGGCGCCGCGCGTGCAAGCACCGGGCGGCGAAGCGGCAGGTTGAGAGGGAATGGGGGACCCGGATAAACTCCTCAGGGTTTCTGCTTTGTCTCTGCCGTGGTTGCCTGCGAGGCCGGGGTTTGCGATGGAGCCGCCTCCTGTTTTCCCACCTTCGAAGGATCAACCGGCGCGTTTGATCCGGTTCTTGCTGCGGTAGTCGCCTCTTGAGCCGGCTCGTGGGAAGGCGCAGCCGGTTGGTTGCCGGTCGTCTGAGACTGCGAGCTCTGCGCTTGCGCAAGCGCAGAGCTTATCCCCAACGCAAGCGACAAAGCGCTGACGGCCAGTACTATGTGTGATTTCATCTGGCGCTACTCCTAACTCGCCGTGATGGCTCCAGTCGCAACGCTGAGCTGTGCGTTCCCGTTCGGGCCCGGCCGGGCTATCCGCTGGACCGCAATGCCAAGGTGCGAATCCTGACCTACGCACGAGCCTGGAGCGCTCGGAACAAACAGCCGCGCCTACACCGTGGTCTATTACGCGTACCTTCCTGGACGTCTTGGAGGCGCTACTGTGGGGCTTCCACAACAGCAAATCGGGGTGCTGCTTCCCCTCCTACGAGGCGATCGCGGCCAAAGCAGAGTGCGCCCGCAGTACTGTTGCCGATGCGCTGAAGGCGCTGGAATGGGCCGGCGTGCTCACTCACCTGGCAGCAGCGCATCACCCGCGTCCGCGAGCGCCAGCGCGACCTATTCGGCCATTGGGAGAGCCGCTGGCGGGTCATCCGTACCTCCAACGCCTACATGTTCCTCGATCCCCAGGCGCGGCCGCAGGGCGTTTCTTCCTTATCCGCCGCACCTTCGGACCCGAACAGCCCCTTGGAGCGAGCCTTGCAGCAACTCGGGGCGTGCATCGAAGAAAGATTGCTGACGAATGGGTGCGCTGCGTCGGTCCCGGGGAGCTGACCGGCTCGTCGGAGCTTTACCGAGCGAGCTATCGGACTCCTGCAACGGACCGTTCGGGTCAACCTGCAGAAGCAACGGGAAAACGCGGTCAAGTAGGCCAAAGGAGCGGGAAGTCGTCTCCGGCGGCACCATTCGGTCTTCGACACTGGGAGCTGATGCGGGATCGCTGGTTGACCTCTACTCGATTAGATGAAAACTCTGTGCTTCTTCCCAGGGGAAGGCCTACCCGGCGCGGCGGCGGTGAGCGCGCCGGGACGCCCACAAGATCGCCGGATCATGGCGAACTTCGACAAGAGCGATGCGTTTGAGACGAGGAAGACCGGATGAGCATCGATCCGCTGTACTCCCGCGCCATGTCCACCCTCGCAGAAATCAAGAATTAAAAACGGGCGTGCCAAAGTGATAACCAAGTTTTAGGCCGCGCGTTTGCTCTGAAGCTCATCGAGCCACGACAAAAGCTCATGCGCCCTAAACGGCTTTCTCAGATATCGAACGCCTTCCTCATCGAGCATCGCCATCATGTCCGGATTGCCCGTACACAGGATCGAAGGCACGCCAGCTTGTTCCGCCAGCTTCGCCGCCGCCAGCGAGAGTCGCGTCGACGACCACCGCATTCCAACCACCACGGTGCCATGCAGCAAGTCCAGCGGGGTAATCAGCGGCCTCGTAAACTTGGTAACCAGCAATTTCGAGGATACCGACGAGAACCGCTCTGACGCCCTGCCGTTCCTCGACAAGGAGAGCCCTCATAGAGGAGGAACGCCCAAGGTGAGGCCGGTTCCTTTCAGTCACCTCCTGTTGAGATCGGTGCTTTAGAGTTCCTTGTGTATTCGCGCACCTGATGCCGCGAGTTGCTTCGCTCTGGCTTCCATCTTCTCGGCGTACGCCAACATGCGCTCTCTCATTTCCGCGTCCAGGACATTAGATGAGAGCCTCCGCGCTCGCTCAGCCTGACGCAGAAAAATGTCGGCTGTGTAGTGGTTGGCCGAAAGTTGAGAGTCGCCGATATTCTGCAAGACGATAGCCCTCATTTTAGGTGGAATGTCGAAAATCAGAAGGACTTTGTAAAGCCCCCAATGCCGTCGCAAATTCCGCAAAGAGAATTCCCGTGGCGACAGCACCAGCCCCCGGCCGCCGGCGAGGCGCTTCCCTCGGCCCAGGGCCTGGGCAAAAGGTGCCGCCAGCCGTTGATTCTCAATGCTTCTTTTGATGCAGATATCTGGTGCGAAATGCCCTCCTGAACCGACCTGGGCCACCGAGCATTATAGGGGTTCAAAGCCCGTCAACCTGAACCTCCGTGCGGAAAACGCGTGGCCGAAGGCTCCCGAACCCAATTTCTTCCAAGCATCGCGAAGCCTGCACTTCGGCTGTAAACAGCTTTGAGAAAAGATCTTTCATCTTTGTGGCGTCAATGCCAGCCAACGCAGCGAAGAAATCAAGACTCTCGTTGTGAACGAAAAATCGGCGGGGCACAACGGGAGAATCCGAGACAATCAAACCGTAGCGCAGATATGGATACACCTGCTTGTGCTTTCGAGCCTTCGCGCTATAGGTGAGCACGTCGTGAGTGGTTATGCCTGTCTTGAACTCAAGCACGATGCGCGGGATGAAAACATCGGTCGACTTCGCCTCAAACACGCACAAGTCGGTTTGAAACGCGGAGTCACCGCGAACGGGGCGCTTGGGATCGACCGTCAGGCATAAATTTATTATCAACAGTCCCCTCATACAGGAGCGCGGCACTGCGTCGGATTGATAGGGGGGGCTCCAAGACTTTCTCGGCTATACCCTGCGCCACCTCGACAAACGTGCTTTCTTGGGGCATCGCGTGCGGGTTCCTCCACTTTCTTGTCCGTGCAAAATCTGGGGCCTCTGCAGTCGGCCGTTCACCGAGGCAGGGCTGGCAATATCTCCAGGCGTTGAAAGCGGTGCCTCCGAAGTCCGCCCAGATTAGCACGTGATAATCCGGTTTATCACGTGCCGCTTTTTTGGCTAGAATCGGGACCATGCCCGATTCGCCGAATCTACCGGTCCCGCTCCGTTCCCGCCCGATCGCCATGCTCGACCAGCTCGCCGCCATCCCCGAGGAGGAGGTATGGTTGGCGAAGCAAAAGAGCGCCCGTACCCGCCGCGCCTATCGGCTCGACGTGCGGCACTTCATGCGGGCGTTCGACATCACCACCACAGACATCCTGCCAGGTCGATCATCGCGCCGTTATCGCCTGGGAGCGCATGCAGCGGGAGCAGGAATGCGCTGCGGCGTCGACGGTACGCCGGCGGCTGGCGGCGCTGTCGAGCCTGTTCAAGCATCTGGTGAAGCACGGGGGGGCGAGCCGCAATCCGGTCGCCGACGTGGAGCGGCCGGCGATCAACCGCGATGAGGGCAGCACGGCGGCGATTCACTCGCCATCAATCCGCAGGCGGCGCAGCGCATCCGCGCCTATCTGGCGCTCGCCGGCCATGGCGAGCTGCTCGACGCGCCACTGTTCCGGCCGGTGCGCGGCAATAAGAAACCGCTCGACCAGGCCTGC
>JAFASL010000780.1 GCA_019244535.1 Alphaproteobacteria bacterium | reverse complement strand
GACGAGGCCCTCCAATTCCACGCCGGCGGGCGGCCCGGCAAGCTTTCGATCGCGCCGACCAAGCCCCTGACAACCCAGCGCGATCTGGCGCTCGCCTATTCTCCCGGTGTGGCGTTCCCGTGCCTTCACATCGAGCGTCAGCCCGGCACGGCGTTCGACTATACTTCGAAGGCCAACTTTGTCGCGGTGATCTCGAACGGCACTGCGGTCCTGGGACTGGGTAATCTCGGCGCCCTCGCCGCCAAGCCGGTGATGGAAGGCAAATGCGCTCTGTTCAAACGCTTTGCCGACATCGACTCGATCGATCTCGAAATCGACACCCACGATGTCGACGAGTTTGTCAATTGCGTGCGCTTCTTGCACCCGGCTTTCGGCGGCATCAACCTCGAAGACATCAAGGCGCCCGAGTGCTTCATCATTGAAGAGCGACTGCGCGAACTGCTCGATATTCCGGTGTTTCACGACGATCAGCACGGCACAGCGATCATCGCCGCAGCCGGTCTCATCAACGCCCTTCATCTGACGGGCCGCGAGCTCCACGCGACGAAAATGGTCGTAAATGGGGCAGGAGCAGCCTCGATCGCTTGTGTCGAGCTGCTAAAGACCATGGGGTTGCCATCTGAGAATGTCGTTCTGTGCGACACGCGAGGCGTCATCTACCGCGGCCGCACCGAAGGCATGAACCAGTGGAAATCGGCACACGCGGTCGAGACGAAGGCGCGCACCCTCGCCGAAGCGATCGAAGGAGCGGGCGCCTTTTTCGGCCTGTCCGCTAAGGGAGCGGTTGACCAACCGATGGTCCGTTCGATGGCGGACAAACCGATCATCTTCGCGATGGCTAACCCCGATCCCGAGGTCACGCCGGAAGAGGTGCGCGCCGTTCGCTCCGACGCGATCATCGCCACCGGCCGATCCGATTACCCGAACCAGGTCAACAACGTTTTGGGATTTCCTTATATTTTCCGGGGTGCGCTCGACGTGCGCGCCTCGACGATCAACGATGCAATGAAGATTGCCGCGGCCGAGGCATTGGCCGGGCTCGCCCGCGAGGATGTGCCCGATGAGGTCGCTGCCGCCTATTCGGGGGAGCGGCTGCTCTATGGGCCCGACTACATCATCCCGGCGCCGTTCGACCCCAGGCTGATCTGGGCGGTGCCATCGGCGGTCGCCAAGGCGGCCATGGATTCGGGTGTAGCGCGAAAGCCGATCCTGGATATGGGCGCCTATAAGCGCAGTCTGCGGGCGCGCCTCGACCCGACGGCCGCCGGGCTCGAGCTGATCTTCGAGCGAGTGCGTGCTGCGCCCAAACGCGTGGTCTTCGCCGAGGGCGAGGAAGAAAAGACGATCCGCGCCGCGTTGCTGTTCGCCGAAAGCGGCTACGGAACCCCCGTGCTGGTGGGCCGCGAGGAACGGGTCAAGGCGACGATGTCGGCGATGGGTCTGACGCCGCCGCAAGGTCTCGAGTTCCACAATGCGAGACTATCGCAGCACAATAAGCGGTATACCGACTTCCTCTATGCCCGCCAGCAGCGTCAAGGGATGCTGTACCGCGACTGCCAGCGCTTGGTGAACCAGGACCGCAACGCTTTTGCCGCCTGCATGGTGGCCTGCGGCGATGCCGATGCCATGGTGACCGGCGTCACCCGCAACTCCTTCGATGCGCTCGACGAGATTTCGCGTGTCATCGCGGTCGAGCCCGACTCGGTGCTGTTTGGCTTGACCATCCTGCTGGCGCGCGAACGCACCGTTTTGCTCGCCGACACCCTCGTCCACGAAGCGCCGACCGCAGCCCAGCTAGCCGACATCGCAGTACAGGCGGCGGCCAAGGCGCATCAGCTGGGCATCGTTCCGCGGGTCGCGTTGCTGTCGTACTCAAATTTCGGCAATCCGATGGGCAAGGACGGCCAGCGCGTGCGCGATGCAGTGGCGCTGCTCGACCAGCGTGCCGTCGGCTTCGAGTTTGACGGCGAGATGAGCGCTGACGTTGCCCTCAATGAACGGCTGATGCGCCAACTTTATCCATTCTGCCGGCTGGGCGGTCCGGCCAACATCCTGGTGATGCCCGAGCTGCACAGTGCCAACATCGCGGCAAAGCTGCTGCCGGAGCTCGGCGGCGGGACGGCGGTCGGCCCGCTATTGCTCGGTCTCTCGCACCCCGTCCAGATCGCCAACATGGGCGCTACCGTCTCAGATCTCGTCAATCTTGCCGCCCTCTCGGCGCACGACGCAATTCACTGAAAGCGGCATCGGCGCACAGCCGCCAAAGCAAGCGGGGCCGCCGAGAGTGATCGCGGCGCGGCCAGGGAACATTTTTCGCACCGCTGCGGCGGCGACCGGGGTCTCGGCTCCAAGCCTCATAATGCTGCTCGTGCTTGCCGGATCGAACCTGATCCCGGTCGGTGCGGCGTTGATTTCGGGCGCTGTGATCTGGGCGGCGACGGCGCTCATCGTCGGGCGTTTTGTGAACGACCTCACAACCATCCGCGATGCCGTCGACGATCTGGACCCGGAGGACGCGACCGGGCCGGCAAGGCTCGTCACCCGCGGGCTTGCATCGCCGGCGCGCGAGCTGTGGATCGCGATCCTGCGGCTCCGCCGCCTCTGGTACGAGCGCTTCCGGGTCGCCAACGAGCGTCTGGCAGCCGCCGAAGCGGTCATCGCGGCGGTTCCGGATCCGCTGCTGCTGCTCGACGAGCGACGGCGGATCGTCCGCGCCAATGCGCAGGCGGCAGGATTAATCGCGCTGACGCCCGAGCCGCGCGATCTGGCTGTCGCGTTACGCAACCCCACTATTCTGGCGGCGGCGGATGCAGTATTGCGCGGTGACAGGGCCCGCGTAATCGACTTTTCCTTGAACGTCCCGTTCGAGCGGCAGCTGCGGGCGCGATTTGCGCGCATCGACCATCCCTCGCCCGACGGCGCCGTCGCGGTGTTGACCCTGCACGACATTACGGAGTTGAAGCGGGCCGAGCAGATGCGCGCCGACTTCATCGCCAATGCGAGCCACGAGCTGCGCACCCCGCTCGCTACGTTGCTCGGCTTCATCGAGACCCTGCAGGGGCCCGCCCGGGACGACGCAGAAGCCCATGAGAGGTTCCTTGCGATCATGCACGGGCAAGCCTCGCGCATGACGCGGCTGGTCGAGGATCTGATGTCTCTCTCGCGCATCGAGTTGAACGAGCATGTGCTGCCGAAGGACCGGGTCGCGCTGAGCCCCTTGCTGCACCACATCGCCGAGAGCCTGGAATTGCGCGCCGCGGAGCGCCGCATGCATATACAACTTTCCGCGCCGCCGGATCTTCCCGATGTGCTCGGCGACCGCGACGAACTCGCCCAGGTCTTCCAGAACCTTATCGATAACGCGATCAAATACGGGCGGGCCGGATCAGAAATAACAGTCTGCGCCCAGAGCGGGTCGCCGCCGCGGGAAAGCAGCGGCGCCGAGAGCACAATGGTGTCGGTCTCCGTGTGCGACCAAGGAGAGGGCATACCGCGCGAGCATTTGCCCCGGCTGACCGAGCGCTTTTACCGGGTCGACACCGCGCGCTCACGCGAAATGGGGGGTACTGGACTGGGCTTGGCCATCGTCAAGCACATCCTCAACCACCACCGGGGATTGCTGGAGGTCGAAAGCACCCCCGGGGTCGGCTCGGTATTTACGGTATTTCTGCGCGTTTACACTGACCGCTCGGACGCTGCGGCGTCTACGATGTTGCGATAGACGACCAGACCGAAACATAGCCGAAGGGAGGAGTGCGATGCCGAAATCGGGGCGGGTGGCGTTCGGTAAGATGGACGTCGTCGTGTTCGGTAAGCCGGCCGCCGATACGCTCGCGGAGGAGGTGAGGCGGCTCGACGCCAAGCGGATCTTTTTGATGGTCAGCGGCACGCTCAACCGCACCACAGACGAAGTCGCGAAAGTGCGCCGGGCGCTCGGCGACCGCTTCGCCGGCATTTTCGACTGGATGCCGCCGCACACCCCGCGCAACGCCGTCATAGAGGCCGCTGCCGCGGCGCGCGGGGCCGGCGCCGATCTGATAGGGACGATCGGCGGAGGCTCGGTGACGGATGGCGCCAAGGCGGTACAGCTGTGCTTGGCGAACGACATTCGCACCCCGGAGGCGCTCGACGGGCTGCGCCCCGTCAAAGGGCCGGATGGCGCCCTCGCTCCGCCGCCCTGCAATGCGCCTGCAGTGCGCCAGATCACGATACCGACGACATTGTCGGCCGGCGAGTTCAGCGCGATCGCTGGCGTCACCGATGAGCGCCGTCGGGTCAAGGAGTTGTTCCGCCACCCTGAGATCATCCCGCGCACGGTGGTGCTCGACCCGGCCGTGACCGTGCACACGCCCGAGTGGCTCTGGCTATCGACCGGGATCCGCGCGGTCGATCATTGCGTCGAGGGGATCTGTTCCGGTGAGGCCAACCCGTTCGCCGATGCACAGGCACTGCACGGCCTGACGCTGCTTGCCCGCGGTCTGCCGCGCGTCAAGGCCGATCCCGCCGATCTGGAAGCCCGCCTCGGTTGCCAGATCGGTTCGTGGTTGTCGATGGGGCCGCTCGCGAGCGGCGTGCCGATGGGGGCGAGCCACGGCATCGGTTATGTGCTCGGCGCCCTCTTCGACATCCCGCACGGGCATACCTCGTGCATCATGCTGCCCGCCGTGATGCGCTGGAACAAGCCGGCCAACGCCGAGCGCCAAGCCATGATCGCCGCCGCAATGGGGCACCCCGGCCAAGATGCCGCCGATGTGCTCGATAAATTCATTGCCGGTCTTGGCATGCCGCGCAGTCTCGGCGCGGTGCGGATCGGGCGGGAAAGCTTTGCGCGGCTCGCCGAGCGGGCGATGGCGACACCCTGGGTTCCGCGCAACCCGCGGCCGATTCCCGGACCGCAGCAGGTGCAGGAGATCCTCGAATTGGCAGCGTGACCGCCCGGGATCGTATCAGCGCGGTTGCGGTAATCGCCCAAGATTTGAGCCTCCGCTGGCCCAATCGCCTGCTATCATGTTGAAGGGGGGTGCTGGCGCGAAATATGCTGGTCGCGGCTGCTGACCGATCTTTCGAGCAGACACATGAACACCTCGGTCCTCGACGGTTACGACCCGCAAGGCTTCTATTGCGAGATGTTGCGAAGCGCGGCGAGCCGGGTGGTAAGGCAACGCCTCTCCGGCCTGTCCATCGCGGCATTAAAGCAACGCGCAGCAAGCGCGAATGCCGAGCTTTACAATCTGGGGATCACCTTCACCGTCTATTCGGACGCAAAGACGATCGACCGCATCCTGCCCTTCGATGTGATCCCGCGCATCCTGTCGGCCGACGAATGGCAGCATCTCGAAAGTGGAATCACGCAGCGGATCACGGCGATCAACCTGCTGCTCGACGACATCTACCATAAGCAGCATATCCTGCGGGATAAGGTCGTCCCGGCGGAGCTGATCCTGGGCAACCGCAACTATCGGCCGGCGATGCAAGGCCTCGACCTACCGCACAAAACCTACGTCAACATTTGCGGCACCGACATTGTGCGGGACGACGGAGGCGCCTTTCTCGTGCTCGAGGACAATGCGCGGACGCCTTCCGGGGTAAGCTATGTCGTCGAAAACCGCCATATGATGTTGCGTGCCTTTCCCGATTTGCTCGACGAGATCGGCCTGCGGCCGATCGAGAACTACGGCGCCAGGCTGATCTCAGCTCTGCAGGAGGTGGCGCCGGCGGGGACCGTCAATCCGCGCGTCGTGCTGCTGTCTCCGGGCACTTACAATTCCGCCTATTTCGAGCACGTCTTTCTGGCGCGCGAAATGGGCGTGCCATTAGTCGAGGGGCGCGACCTGCTGGTCGAGGACGATCGCGTCTTCATGCGAACCACCGCAGGCCTTTCCCGGGTTGACGTGATCTACCGGCGGATCGATGACGACTATCTCGACCCGGAGGCCTTCCGCCCCGACAGCATGCTGGGGGTCCCGGGGCTGATGCGCGCCTATCGGGCGGGGAACGTCGCGCTCGCCAATGCCGTCGGGACGGGGGTCGCCGACGACAAGGCGGTCTACGCCTATATGCCGCGGATCATCCAGTATTACCTCGGCCAGGAGCCGATCCTGCGTAATGTCGAAACCAACACCTGCCGTGAGCCGGCATCGCTGCGCTACACGCTGGACAATTTGGCCGAGCTGGTCGTGAAGCCGGTCGGCGAGGCCGGCGGTTACGGGATCACTGTCGGCCCGAAAGCAAGCCGGCTGGAGCTGGAGGATTGCCGCAGCAAATTATTGGCGGATCCGGCGAATTACATCAGCCAGCCCTGCATCAAGCTGTCTGTCGCGCCGACCCTGGTGGACGGGCATGTCGAGCCGCGCCACGTCGATTTGCGGCCCTTTGCGGTTACCGGATCGGGCACCTGGATCCTCCCCGGCGGGCTGACCCGGGTGGCCTTGCGCCGCGGCTCGCTCGTCGTCAATTC
>JAFASL010000722.1 GCA_019244535.1 Alphaproteobacteria bacterium | reverse complement strand
CGGCCGCCCGCTGCGGCCCAGCTATTCGCATTCGCCAATGCGCCGGTGACCGCGCCCAGATTGATGGTTATCTGGTGTGCCGGGTCACTCTCTGCATCGGGATAGTTAATCAGGTTTTCAGGTATCTCTTGCCATGTGTTGGCCGTGAGGACTGGGGCATTGGTCCCACCCGTCTGACTGTTGAAATGAGTGAGATAAACGTTGTTCCTGTTGATGCGTATCCACGGTGATGCACCACTTCCGCCGAAAACCGCGCGTACGGCGAAATCGCTGCGGCCGGGGTCTCGGCTCTCGAGCAACGCGATCCGCATGCCCAGTATGAATTGGCGGTAGGTTGTGTAGGTGCGAGGCGGTTGCCCGTCGAAAAGGTCAATCCGAAAATCTCCGTCTACCGGGACACTATCGGGTTGCTCTTCCTGTTCTGCTGCGAACTGCAGACTCTCTCTGAGAACTGTGAGGGTGAGCGCAGGCAGAAACTGTCGGACAACCTCAGAGGTCTGCGCTAACACAGCCCTCGCGCCGCGACTAATTGCTCCACCGCTGGTCTTCGGGTTTTTGCCGGCCTTTGCGACCAAGATCCAGAGTCTGGCAAGCTGATCAAGCAACCCCCTCGAAAGAAAACGAAGCAGCGATCCCGGGTAATTGACCGGCAGGTCGCGCGCAGTCAAGCTGGTGCCACCGGCTGAACTGGCATTACTAATCGCGTTCACTATCGTCGTAAAGACGTCGTTGGAAGGGACCGTCTCGAATTCAAAGTGAAAGGGTGTTTGCGTCGGAACTGATAATGCGACCTGGTAGTCGCCGGCCTTAGGATTTACCAGCACCAGCGCTTGCAGCGTGGTCCCGGAAAGCAGCACAAGAGCCGTGTCATCATCCCGTTCTGAAGAAAATGTGCTGCCGTCCGGCGCGGTGATCGTCAGCGTCGCACTGCTCGGGAAACCAACGTCGTCTTCACTATTGGTCAGCGCGGCACAGAGCGCCGGCGCACCCGCCTGCACATTGATGGTTTTGCTCGTCACGATGTGTTGGCTTTGCGTCGCAATGCTGTCAAGCTCGTAATAGCAGTAGCTGTTCGCGCCGCGAATCTCGGTCCATTGGTTGTCAGGGTGGCCGGGATCCTTGGCACTCGAATTGAGCGGCAACGTCGTCCAGGCCATATGGCCGTCACCGCCGCCTTTCTCGTAGACGCTGTACAATTGGCCGTTGAATTCAATCAGCGCTGGCGGCGACCCGGTCAAGCCGTTGAGCTTCTGGTCGTCCGACAGTTTGCCGCCGCTGTCCATGGAGAACGACCAGATCTCGCCGTTTCCGGCACGGCCGCCGTGGATGCAATAGAGAGTGTTGTTGACGCCGGCGACCAACGCGGGCGGGTCGGTTATGCCATACGTCGTGTCGGTGTCGTTCGGTACGATCCAATCCGTAACGTTCTTGTCGTTCGTGCCATATGCTGTATACCAGAGCTTGTAGCTGCGTGGGTTGGCGGCACCAGCGGCGGCACCAATGCCGGCGCCAATGCCAGCGCCAATGCCAGCGCCAATGCCACCGGCAATGCCACCGCCAATGCCGGCGCCAATGCCGGCGCCAAGGCCGCCGCCGATGGTGCCACCCACGCCAGCGCCGAGAGTGCCGCCCGCAGTACCACCGATAGTGCCGCCGATGGCGGCGCCGGTGTTGGCGCCAGTGTTGGCTCCCCCGCCGGCGCCTGAGTACCCCTCATGGAACGCATAGAGTTTGCCGTTGTAGGCTGCCAGCCCCGGGGCGGCGAACGTCGCATAAGGCGTCTTGTTGCCGCTCGTCCATCCTGGTGTCTTGGCGTTGGCGTCATAGACCACATACCAGAACTCGCCATTATTGGTGCCTTGAAATACGCAATATAATTTGTCATTGTATACGGCGAGGGCCGGGCGCGCGGCGGCGTTCTGATTCTTTATCTCCGTGTCGTTCTGGGTCCACTCACTACCATTGTAGCGCGCCCACCGTAGCGACTGACCATCCTTTCCGAGGTGCACGCAGTAGATCTCATCCTTGCCGTCCTTGCCCTTGTAAATTGCCAGTGCCGGCGCACCGGTGGTGTTAAAATTGGTGTTGTTGTCGCCCTTCCAGCTAAGGTCGCCATTGGCGGATTCGGCTGTCGCCAAATATAACTCCCGGTTTTGTGCAAAGCCTTCGTGGAAAGCATAAAGGGTGTTACCAAGCACAATGAGCGCCGGCGCGCCGGTCGTGCCGTAGCCTTTTTTGTCTTTGTCGTCGGTGGGTGTCAACGTTGGCGTTGGCGAATTCCAGTCGTCGCTCTTGAAGCCGGTGTACCAGATTCGGCCGGTTGGCTGATTAGCGTCATTTAAGCTTTCGTAAACCGCGTATAAGACGTTGTCGAAAACCACGAGCCCCGGCGTGCCGTTTGTCCTCGCCTCCGGTAGAGTCTTCTCCGTCTGTCCGGCCTTGCCGGTGAGATCGCCCGACTGCACGGGAGGGTTGGCAAAGCTGGGCGCCGGCAGGGCCGGGCGGGTCGCCGGGTTGCCGGAGGCTTGGTAGAGCGCCTTGACGATGCTTTTGCCGTCGTCCCAGACCTCGTTCGACATCTCCCAGATAATGACACCCTGCAGGCCGAGCTGATTGAGGAATTTGAGCTTTGCGACTGCCGTGTCGGGGGTTTCGAGGTAGATGTTGTGAGCGTATGGGTAGGTGCCGGACGCTGAGACAAAGGACGGCCGCGGCGTGTTGCCCGAGACCTTTATGTTGGCATTGGCCGCCGTGCTGGCATTAGGGAATTGCTGCACCAGCTCTTTGTAGCGCAGCACCTTGTAGCCCGGTGGCGTCTGGCCGCTCTCGGGATCGGGATCCTTCTTGTACGCAAAGTCGTAGCCGTAGAGGGGCACACCCGCGACGAGCTTGTTGCGCGCGACCTTCTGGCCCTCGCCCTGCCAATTGACAAAAAACGGGTTCGACCAGTACCACAGCGCGTCTTCCACCGAAAAGATCGGATTGTCGTCCATCGGGCTCGAGTCCTTGCTCGGGCCTCTGGCAGTGGTCGGCCACGGCCCTTGCTGCTCGTCCTTGTATTGGTCCTGCTTGCGGATCTTGTTGAGCGCCGTGTGCGGCCCGACCGGCGTCTGGTTCCACGAGCCGGTCAGGTCGTAGCTCATGATGCTCAGCCAATCGACGTGGTCGGCGAGCTTTGGATCGTAGGCGTTGCCGTACCAGGAGGTCGCAAAGAGCGTCGCCGAGACTAGCTTGCCCGGCAGTGCCGCTTTGAGCTTTTGCGCGAACGTCACCAAGGCGCTGCCTGCGGGGTGCGGACCCTTGCTCCTGTCGCGGCCGCCCTGATCCTTGCTGGCGTCGCCGTTCTTGTCCCACCAGCATTCGAGATCGAGATCGACACCATCGAGCGCATTGTCCTTGACGAACTGCGCGACATTCTGGACCGCCTTGTCCAATCGCGCGTCGGAGGCATTGCTGCCGACCGCGGTCAGCAGGTTGAGAAAGCCGTAATCGACCGCCCCGCCGATCGCGACGGAAATGTAGGTGCCCGCCTGGTGCGCGGTGGTGACGACCTTCTGGACGATCGCGGTGACCGCCTTGACGGAAGTCTGATCGAGCTCACCGAGATTGTTTTCGTCGAAATTGAGAAAGGCGATGATCCCGTGAGTGATGTTCTGGTAGATCACCGCATTGCCGAAATCGAGATCCGTCCGCCAGGTCGGCAGGTAGCCGATGATCTTGGCGGTTTTGGTCGGAGTGGGCGAGGTCTGGTCATAGAGCTCGTCATAAAGCGACCAGCCGGGGTCGACGCCGGGCTCCTTGCCGGCCCAATAGGCGGCGCGGAAGATGTTGTTCTGGTACCGCACCATGTCGCCGGTGTGGTAACCGGTATCCTTTGATTTCCATTCAGCGACGTTGGAATAATCTTTGGAGGAACCCATGACTGACCCCCTTTTTGAGACGGAGGAGTGGGGGAGCGGAGGACGGACCCGCCTTCAGCAGCGCGTAATCCGTCTCCCGTAAAAACCGGTCGTCTAGCTCACCAGTGACCGGTCGTCGGGTAGGCGACTGAACCAGGGCTTGGAGCCTCGCCGTGATGAACAGGAAGCCGAAGCTGCTGCCCGGCCATCAAGGGTTCGGGCCGAACATTTCCGTTCGCGGCGGAAATCATGCGCCATTGCCGGCAATCACCATAATAAGCTTCGGCAATGCCGTATAAAGACTCGCCGGCGCGCACGGTGTGGGTAGGGCCCGCCAACACAGTTGGCGGCGTACCTGCCTGTTGGCTCTGGCCTGGTTCCACAGGAATTTGGGTTGTGCCCACCATCACGGTTGGCGGTGTGACTGGCCCTTGGGCCTGGCCTGGTTCAGCGGGAATTTGAATTGTACTGCCTACCATCAAAGTTGCCGGTGTAACGTTTTGGTCTTGGTTCGCCTCGACAATCTTCTGGTATTGATTGCCGTCACCGTAGTAGGCCTGGGCGATGTCGAACAAAGTGTCGCCGGACTGCACGGTGTATGTGCATGGCGGTTTGCCTTTCGCGATTACCATACCTTCTCTCCATTGATTTAAAAGACCGCTGCCCGATCGGCCGGTCTCTCGCTAGAGAGAGCGCATCCGGCTTACGAAACGTGCCCGAGCACCGTCGAGCGGCGCGAAAAGATATGGAGCGGAAAATTGCTCATTCTCCACGCCAAAATCTGCTCGTTCTCTGCCCAGAGTAGTCCTCCTGAGCGAGACTTTGCTGCGGTTGCCGGAGAAGCGCGCTTGCAATTGGCCGGGTTCGGTGCCAAGAGAGCCGCCTGCATTTTTGGAGAGAGGTCCAACATGGCGTTTCGCAACATACAGGCAGGAATGCAGACCTATCGCGGCCACGGCGGCGCTCGCGGCGATGCCTATTATGCGCACCCGGCCAATGCCGGACCGCACCCGGGCGTCGTCGTGATCCACCACATGCCGGGCTGGGACGAATGGACCTGCGAAGTCGCCCGCAAATTCGCCCATCACGGCTATGCGGCGATCGCCCCGAGCCTCTATTTCCGGGTCGGCGACGGCGCCGACGAGGCGGTCGTCGCGAAGGTGCGTGAGGCCGGCGGCGTTCCGGACGAGCAGATGCTCGGCGACGTGACCGGAGCCATCGACTTCCTGCGCTCGCAGCCGCACGCCAGCGGCAAGGTCGGCGTAATCGGCTTCTGCTCGGGCGGACGGCAGACCTATCTCGTCGCGTGCAAGCTTTCACATCTGGTGCAAGCCGCCGTCGATTGCTGGGGCGGCAATGTGGTCGTCGACGACAGGTCACGGCTGACCAAGGCCCAGCCAGTCGCGCCTATCGATCTGACCGAGGGGATCAATTGCCCGTTGCTGGGCCTCTTCGGCAACGAAGACCCCAATCCGACCCCGGAGCACGTCAACAAGACCGAAGCGGAACTTAAAAGGCACGGCAAAAGTTACGAGTTCCACCGCTATGACGGGGCCGGCCACGCGTTCTTTGCCTGGTATCGTCCGAATTACCGCCCCGAGCAGGCGGTCGACGGCTGGCACAAGGTGTTCAACTTCTTCCACCGTCATCTCGGCGCTCCGCGGACTTAGCAGCACCCTACTCCGCGCGCTCCCGCCGTAATCGTATCGGCCGCGACGGGGAGGGATATTCCCGCGGCGGGAATTGGGCCTCAAGGGTCTGCCTACCCCGGCCCGAAACAACGATCCTGTCTCGGCATGGCAGGGCTTTCCGCCTTGGCAGAGCCGGCACATTGCGCCACATAGCGGGATGCTGAGACCGGGGAATGGAATGACCAGAGAAACGGCGGCGCCGGAGCCGGGCCGCGACTTCATTCGCGACATTATCGACCGCGACATCGCCGCAGGGCGCAACAGCGAGGTCGTGACCCGCTTCCCGCCGGAGCCAAACGGCTATCTCCACATTGGACACGCGAAAGCGATTTGCCTCAATTTTGGCGTCGCACAGGAATATGGCGGGCGGTGCCACCTGCGTTTCGATGACACCAATCCGGTCAAAGAGGAGCAGGAATACATCGACGCGATCAAGCGTGACGTGCGCTGGCTGGGCTTCGACTGGGGCACACATCTTCACTATGCCTCCGATTACTTCGAGCGGCTCTATGACTGGGCGGAGCATCTGATCAACGCTGGCAGGGCCTATGTCGATGATCTGCCGGCCGAAGAGATGCGGATGATGCGCGGCACCCTGACCGAGCCCGGACGCAACAGCCCCTACCGGGACAGGTCAATAGCCGAAAATCTCGATCTGTTTCGCCGTATGCGGGAAGGCGAGTTCCCCAACGGAGCGCGGGTGTTGCGCGCCAAAATTGACATGGCAGCCGGCAACATCAATCTGCGCGACCCGGTGCTGTACCGCATACTGCACGCCGAGCATCCGCGCACTGGCGCCAAATGGTGCATTTATCCGACTTACGACTTTGCGCATGGCCAGTCGGATGCGATCGAAGGGGTAAGCCATTCGCTATGCACGCTCGAATTCGAGGACCATCGCCCGCTCTACGACTGGCTCATTGAAAATCTCCCGGTGCCGTCGCGGCCGCGGCAATATGAATTCGCCCGGCTGAACCTGAACTTTACGGTGCTGTCGAAGCGTTTTCTAACGCAGCTCGTCAGCCAGGGCCGGGTCAGCGGGTGGGACGATCCGCGGATGCCGACATTGGCCGCGCTCCGGCGCCGCGGCGTACCGCCCGCGGCTATCCGCGACTTCGTCCGTTCCGTCGGGGTCGCCCGGGCGAACAGCACCGTCGATATCGCAATGTTCGAGCACGCGATCCGCGAAGCCCTGAACCGGATCGCACAGCGGCGAATGGCGGTGCTGCGTCCGCTGCGCATCCTGATCGACAACTACCCACCGGGAGTGTCCGAGGAGCTGGAAGCCGTCAACAATCCCGAGGATCCGGCTTGCGGGAGACGCCGCATCCCGTTCGGACGGGAGCTCTACATCGAGCAGGACGATTTCATCGAGGACCCTCCCAAAGGTTTTTACCGGCTCTCGCCGGGGCGGGAGGTGAGATTGCGCTACGGGTATTTCGTCACGTGCCGCGATGCGGTCAAAAATGCCGCAGGCGAGATCACTGATCTGATATGCACCTATGACCCGGCGACCCGCGGCGGCAACGCTCCCGATGGCCGCAAGGTCAGAGCAACACTGCATTGGGTCTCGGCGGCGCATGCCGCGCGCGCAGAAATCCGCCTTTACGACCCGCTTTTCAATCGTCCGGACCCCGGCGCGGCTGGCGATTTTTTTGCCGATCTCAACCCGAACTCGCTCGACGTGTTGACCGAGAGCCGGCTAGAGCCCGCGCTGGCCGATGCGGTCGTGGGAGAAGCTGTTCAGTTCGAGCGGCAGGGCTATTTCTGCGCCGATCTCGACAGCGCACCGAACCACTTGGTTTTTAACCGGACGGTGGGTTTGCGCGACAGCTGGGCAAAGGCCCGGGGAGGCGCTGGTTGACGCACCGAGCGGCGATCCCACGGGTATTGCACCAATCGCTGCGTGCGACACGCACACGAAGGCCTTATAATGCTGCGGGGATGGTTCGCTAGGAATAGCCCAGCAGCCGACAGACAGTAGGGGAAATCGGCGATGGCGCCATGGACCATAGTTCTGTCGAGTACAATCGGCGCGATTGTCGTAGCGGGTGTGCTGGCGATCCCAGAATTGGTGAACGCGCCCCGCTCGGAGATCGGGGCGGCGCTGCTTCAGCATGTGCCGGTGCTGGCGGTCGGCGCTCTTGGCGTGTACGGTCTCGGAACAATATTGCTGACGACGGCTGACTTGGTCGCCGCTCTGCTCCGAATGCGCCGGCAACTGACGCGCGCTGCGATCGGCGCGGCGCCTGCTTGGCAGGACTGGATCGCTACATTTGGAACGAGGAGCTTCAGGCGGCTCGCAGCAAGCTTGCCTCAGCGAGGGTCAGACGCTGCGAATAGCAGCGCCCCGCTATCAGCTACTTGCAGCGCTAGCGAAGCGAGAAGCGAGATCGCGCGGGCGCAATACATCTCTTTGGCCAGAAGCCATTTTCTCAGCGTGCTGATCATATTGATCGGGATAGTCGGGCTCGGGATAGCACGGGACCATGCGGTATTGCCTTTCCAATCCGGTGCAATTCCCACGGTGTCTGCGATTTTGATCGTGGTCGGCTTGGTACTTCTCGCCGCACTTGGCCGGATCGCCATCGATGTCACAGCCGAGCCGTTGCTCGAAACCATGTCGCAGCTATCCGCAGAGCCCATCGAAGCGGGACTCCTGCGCCGGGTCGTCGCGATGCTCGATCCCGCCCGCGACCCCGTGGAACCCGGTCGGATGAATGAGGCCCCGCCCGGGTTCCCGGACCAACTAGCCTCAGCATTGGAAGAGGGAAATCGCCCGCTGCTCGACGCCTTCGTGCGATTATCTGAGCACACTCAATCTCTACAAGCGACTCTACATTCATCGATCGTGGCGCTCGAGGCAGGCATACGCGCCGCGGGCGCACAGCAACCGGACGACGGGAGTGCCCTTTCGTTTGCGGAATTGCAGGGTGCAGTCGAGAAATTGACGACCGTGCTCCGCCGGCTGAGCGCCGTGCCGGAAGAGGGCCAGCAGCCGTTTCCGGTCGGGCGCCGCCCAGGCGCTAGCCCAGGGCTCGCAGGCGAATTGCGAAGGCTCTTGGCAGAGATCGATGCTGCTCGTTGACGCTCCGAAAGCGGTCGCGTCAACCCCGTTTCAGTTCCTGCAGCAGCTTTTCCGCTTCGCCCTTATCCGAGAACGCCGCACCAGATCCGAGCAGGCTCTCCAGAGTAGCCTGGGCATCTGCCTGGCGTCCAACCCGATGCAGGGCGACCGCCAAATGATATTGGATGTCTGGATTGCTGGGGGCCGACAGGCTGGCAGCGCTCAGATAAGTCAGTGCCTTTTGCGTCTCACCTTGAGCCAGCAGAATCCACCCCAGGGTATCGTCGATCTGCGGCACACTCGGAGCGGCAGCATTGGCCTGCTCGGCCAGCCTCCGCGCTTTACTCAAATCGCCCTTTTTCTGATAAAGCCAAGCCAGATTATTCAGCGCCGTCGCATCTGTCGGGTGATCGGCGTTGATGCGAGTATATTCGGTAATAGCGTCGTTGTATTTGTTTTGCTCCAGGTAAATTGACGCCAGAGCTGACCGGATTGTCAAATCCTTCGGCTCCACTTTCAATCGCGTATTCAATACAGCCTCGGCTTTGCCGATGTCGCCCGCCCGGGTATAAGTGCGCGACAGCGCCACAATCAAACCGTCCTCCGACGGCCGCGCGGCGACGGCTTTCTCCAGCAGTGTGATAGCATCGCCGCTTCGTCCGGCTTTCTCCCACAATTCCGCCGACACGATGTCAAAGGCGGGGTTGCCGGGGTCGGCTTGGGCGAACGCCCGCGCTTTTGCAAGGCCTGCCTCCAACCCGCCGATCTCCGCCTCCGCGCGGATCAAATCGCCTTTCACTTGGACATTCTTGGGGTCGCGGGCGAGCGCAGCCTCCAGAACAGTTCGCGCCTGGGTAAAATCCTTGGATGCATTGAGCAAGGCAAGATAGCGCGACAGAGCCGGTAACGAATTGGGCGCGAGATCGTAGATGCGTTTGTAGGTCGCAATCGCGCCTTCTTTATCCCCCGTTGCTATCTGAACTCGCGCTTTTGCATCGAGAGCGTCGGGATTGGCTGGATAGCGCTCGGCAAGCTGGTCTGCCGTTGTGGCCGCATTTTTCCAGTCCTGCTGCAAACCATAGAAATTTACGAGCGCAATCTCGGGAGCCGGATCGTTTGGCGCCGCGGCGCGAGCGCGATTTACATAATCCTTCGCCGCCGACCAGTCCTTGTCCTTCGCAGCGACTTCGGCCAGACCAAGTAAAGGCGCCACATCGTTTGGCCGCTGCGAGCTGAGGTCGGCATATATTTTTTTGGCTTCCGCGACCCGGCCGGTGGTCAGATAAAGCGAGGCCAGAGCCGTATTCACAGCGGCGTCTTTCGGATCGGCCTTCAGCCGAGCAGCCAAAGTCCCCTCTGCCTTGCCAAA
>JAFASL010000559.1 GCA_019244535.1 Alphaproteobacteria bacterium | reverse complement strand
CCCGGGGCCAGTGCGAAGGAGGTTGCCAACGAGGTCACCAACCCCATCGAAAGTGCTTGTCAGCAGCTCGGTCAACTCAAGCGCGTTGAGTCGGAGTCCGCCCGCGGTCGTTCGATAGTCAGTGTTATCATCCAGGACCGGTATAATCGGAATTCGATCCCACAGGTCTGGGATGAACTCCGCCGAAAAGTTGCCGACGTCCAAGCCAGACTGCCCCCTTCCGCCCGCGGGCGCTCGCTGGTGATCGACGATTTTGGGGACGTTTACGGTATCTTTCTCACGATTACCGGAGATGGCTTCTCTTACCCCGAGCTGCGCCGCTACTCCGAATTCCTCCGCCGCGAGCTCCAGACGGTGCGGGATGTGAAGAAAGTCGATCTGTTTGCCGAGCAGCAGGAGACGGTCTTTCTCGAAATCTCGCGACAGCGCCTCGCGCAACTCGGGATCAATGAAGATCAAATCTACGCCCAGCTCCAAGCAAAAAATGTCGTGGCCGATGGCGGACGTGTGCGCGTCGGCGCAGAATATCCTGCGCTTGATCCTACGGGCGGCTTTCGGTCGGCCGATGAAATGCTGGATCTGGCCATCGGATCGGATCGTACCGGCCGGCAGCTCCTCCTTCGCGACGTGGCCACGCTGGAACGCGGGGACGAAGAGCCGCCACGGCGGTTGCTCAAGTTCGACGGCAAGCTAGCCATCGGTTTGGGGATTTCGACGGTGCAGGGTGGCAACGTCGTCACCATGGGCGAAGGCGTCCGCCGGAAGCTGGAGGATTTGAAGCGCGATCAGCCGATCGGGATCGAGATCGGCGTAATCAACTTCCAGTCCGAGGCAGTCACCGTCGCGACCAACGCCTTCGCTTTCAACCTGGTCAAGGCGGTCAGTATCGTGTTTGTGGTGCTTCTGTTCGCGATGGGTCTGCGGGCTGGGATGATGATCGGAGTCGTGCTGCTCTTAACGATTCTGGCCACGATCATGGTGATGTATTTAAACAACATCCTGCTGGAGCGCATTTCCCTGGGTGCGTTCATCATCGCGCTCTGCATGCTCACCGATAATGCGATCGTCATCACCGAGGGAATGAAGGTGCGCATCGAGAGCGGCGAAGACAAAATCGCGGTCATCCGCGAAACGGTATCGCAGTGCCAATGGCCGCTCTTCGGGGCTACTGCCATTGCCGTGATCGCCTTTGCGGCAATCGGGCTGTCGGAGGACAAAACGGGCGAGTATTGCAATTCACTTTTTTGGGTCATCTTCATCTCGCTGGCCATCAGCTGGGTCGCGGCAATTACTTTCACACCGCTGCTGGGTTACCTGCTTTTCAAGCCGAATCCGGAGGCGGCAAAACGTGATCCGTACGCGGGGCGGCTTTTCCTTGCTTACCGGCGCATCCTTGTGATTGCACTGCGCTTCCGTTGGGTGGTGCTGATTTTTTCGATTGGAATGTTCCTGGCAGCGCTCTCCGGATTCGGTCGGGTTAAGCAGAGCTTTTTCCCGCCCGCGACCCGGCCGCAGTTTCTGGTGGATGTCTATCTGCCTGCGGGCACCCATATTCGCGAATCGGAGGCGTTTGCCGACACGGTCCAGCGCTTTATTCAGAGCCAGCCCGGGGTCACCCATGTCTCGTCTTTCATCGGAGGCGGTGGTCTCCGCTTCCTGCTCGTCTATAACCCGGAAAGGGACAACCGGGCCTACGTAGAGTTTCTGGTCAATGTGGATGACGAACACAAGATCGATGGGCTGCAGGCCACAGTCCAAAGGTACATCGACGAGAACCACCCGAACGCCAATGCCATCGCGAAGAAGTTTCTCCTAGGTCCCGGTCAGGGCGGCCGGATTCAGGCAAGATTCAGCGGTCCCGATCCTGACCGGCTGCGTGCGCTGGCCGACGAGGCGGTCAAAATCATTCGAGAGGATGGTGGCGCCGTCTGCGTGCGGCAAGACTGGCGCGAACCTGAAAAAGTAGTTCGCCCGCATCTGCTCGAGCAGCCCGCGCTTCGAAACGGGATCACCCGGGTGGAAGTTGCCCAGGCCTTGGAGACCGGCTTTGAAGGACGCACCGTAGGTTTTTACCGTGAGCCGGGAGATGTCCGCAGGGGGGTGTACCCCCAGGAGACCCGGCTGCTGCCGATCATTGCCCGTCCGCCGCTTGTCGAGCGCAGCGACGTCAACCAGATCCACAGCCTACAAATCTGGAGCCCGGTCGCGGGTCGGATGATCCCTCTCAGCCAAGTAGCCGCCGGTGCCGAGGTCACCTGGGAGGACCCTGTAGTGATGCGCCGCGACCGCTTTCCGACCATCACCGTCCATGCCGATCCGCGCACTGGGCTGCCAAGCGAGC
>JAFASL010000553.1 GCA_019244535.1 Alphaproteobacteria bacterium | reverse complement strand
GACCGGGAGACCTTGGAGCGCATCGCCGGCGTCTACTCGCGCATCGTCGATGCCGGAGTCTATCGCGCCTCCTCCCTCGAAGTCGCCGAGGCGGCAAAAGTCATCGAGAACACACAGCGCGATCTCAACATCGCGCTAATGAACGAGCTGGCAATCATCTTCGATCGGCTCGGTATTCCCACGAAGGAGGTCTTGCAGGCGGCAGGCACGAAATGGAACTTCCTGCCGTTCACGCCCGGCCTGGTCGGCGGGCACTGCATCGGCGTCGACCCTTATTATCTGACCGCACGGGCGGAGGCGGCCGGTTATTACCCGCAGGTCATCCTGTCGGGGCGCCGGATCAATGACGGGATGGGCGGGTTTATCGCGCAGCGTCTCGTCAAATTGCTGATCGAGGCCGAGCGCCCGGTGAAGGGCGCCCGCATCGGGATAGTTGGCATCACATTCAAGGAGGATGTGCCGGACCTGCGCAACAGCCGCGTCCCGGATATTGTCGCCGAACTGCACGAATTCGGGATCTCGGCGAGGGTGGCCGATCCTCTCGCCGACCCAGAGGAAGCAAAGCGGGAATATGGGATCGAACTGGCGCCGCTCCGGAGTTTCACCAAGCTGGACGGGTTGATCCTCGCAGTGCCGCACCGCGTTCTCGGCGATACCGGCTGGGATCTTCTTTTTGCATCACTGACACCAGGAGGCGTCTTCATCGATGTCAAATCGGCCATCCCGCGCCAGACGGTTCCGGCGAGCATCCATTACTGGAGCCTCTGAAGGCCCGCTGCGCGAACTCTCATGGAGCTCCAGCCCCGACAGCGCGAAGCGCTACTCGTGCAAGCTACGGCCGGGTTCCTGTTGTGCGGGGCGGCTTTGGGTGTTGCTGCGAGGCCGGCAGGTGCCGACACCAGGGTCCTAACGGTCGGCGCGTCCGGCAATTACCAATACCGGACCATCAACGCGGCGGTGGCTGCGGCCGACGCCGACAGCAACGCAAACAATTATTACGAGATCGAAGTCACCCCCGGAACTTACACCAACGACTTTCCGGTGGTGACCCGGCCGATGGCGATCAAGGTCGATCCCAAAAGGGCAGGAGATCGCGTGGTGCTTAACGCGACAGTGCCCTTGCCGAACCAAAAGGGCATCATTTTGACCGTCGCGAGTCTTACGGTCGATGGCCTGACTTTCATGGGAGCAATGATCGACAATTCATTGGGAGGTAATGGCGCCGGTATTCGTGACCAGAATACCGGCCAAGGCGCAGTGCTTATCGTGCGGAACAGCGTATTTGTCGGCAATCAGGAAGGCATTTTGACCGGTGAGGACGCCGGCGAGACGATCACTGTCACAAATTCGAAATTCGAGAACAACGGGAACCCTGATCAAGGCCACTTTCAACACGCGATGTACGTTAATCGAGCCAGGAGCCTGACCGTAGCCGGCAGCCTATTCTGCGGGCAATTAATCGGCCACAACATCAAGAGCCGGGCATTCGCCACCAGGATAGAAAACAACCAGATCTACGATGGACAAGACTACGCGGCGGTCGGTTGCCGCGCCGGCTCGAGCAGCTTTGCGATCGACATTGCGGAAGGCGGGATCGCCACCATCTCCGGAAACCAGATCTTTCAGGGACCGGCCACCCAAAACAACAAAATGATCGCCTATGGCGAAGAGGGTCTGCCGTTCGGCACGAACAGCCTGTCAGTATCGAAGAATGTCTTCGCCAACAGCGCCCCGAGCGCGACCGGCATCTACGACCCCAAGTGCGTGCCGATACATTTGGCTGACAATGTGTTCCAAGGCGTCGCGAGACCGGTCGAGCCAGTTGGCTGCGCCGTCAACAAATAGCGGCGTCACTCAGTGCGCAATGCTCTGTTCTGCTATCGCCGTCTTGGCCCATACGGCGGCGGCCGACGAGCTGGCGGTGCCAAGCTCACTCGCACGAGACCAGCCCGCCGATTTCGTTTATCGCTTCGACGAGGCGCTTAGCGGACGTGGCTCTCTGCGCATCGAGTGGAGCGATGTTGTTGGGCGAGTGGTCGAGCGGCGCCGGATCCCGTTGAACCTCAGCGACAGCCGCGAAGTCGTGTTCCCTCTCGACATGAGAAGAGCGGTAACCGCAGGAAACCGGGTCATTGCGCATCTGTCCGTTGACGGCATGAATGAAACCGGCGGCAACGGCCGCCGCGAGAGCGAGGCTGCCGCCTCGTTCATCGTGCCTCCCCCCGACCACGCGTGGTCCGACTACCAAATCATCATGTGGCAGGGACAAACGCCAGCCGGGTACGCTGCTTTGAAACAGCTCGGGGTCACCGCCGGAATGATCCCCGCCAACAATCGGGGCCAAACGAGCGGTTTTGAGACGAGCCTCGACCCGCTGATCCGCGCCGATTTGCGCTGCTATCTCGAAAACATGGCGACCGATTTCTATTCGCCCTACCACAAGTGGTATGACAATCGGGAGGTGAATTGGCGATTTCTCGAAGCCAAGCAGCGCTATCACGCGAACCCGGGGGACCACGCCGCGTTTATCCGCGAACCGAGCCTTTCCGATCCCGAGTGGCTAGAGAAAATCCACGACCGCCTAGTCCGGAATGTACGGGCGCTGCATCCATATCGGCCTCTGTATTACAGTCTTGGCGATGAAGCGGGGATTGCCGATCTCGCGGCGTTCTGGGATTTCGATCTGTCAGATACATCGCTAGCGGGCATGCGGGAATGGCTGCGAGGCCAGTACCAGAGCCTCGCCGCACTCAATCGGCAATGGGGGACGGCTTTCAGCCGTTGGGACGAGATTGTTCCAATCACGACAGATGAGGCCCTGCGCCGCTCCAACGAGAACTTTTCGGCCTGGGCAGATTTTAAGGAGTGGATGGATGTCGCGTTTGCGCGCGCCATTGAGAGCGGCAGTGACGCGGTGCACGAGGCCGACCCCGGCGCAGTGTCGGCGATCGAAGGTGCCCAGATTCCCGGCTGGGGCGGCTATGATTATTCCCGTCTCGCATCCAGTGTCGACGCAATGGAAATTTATGCGTACGGCGAGAATATTCCGATTGCACTTTCAGTGAACCCCGGACTGATACTGCTGACGACCTCGTTTGGCAGCGGTCCGGCGGAGAGGCACCGGATATGGCGCGAATTGCTGCGCGGAACGCGTGGCCTCGTTTTGTGGGACCCAAACGGCGAGTTCGTCGGCAACGACGGCGCTCTGGGTGAAAGGGGACGCGCAGCGGCCCCCTATTTTGCCGAGATCCGAAGAGGTCTCGGCGCGTTGCTGATCAACAGTGATCGGCCCACCCTGCCGATCGGCATTCTCTATTCGCCGGCGAGCAGGCGCCTGCAGTGGCTGCTCGAGCGGCGAGCGTCAACGGAGGAGTGGAGCCGCCGAACAGCCAGCACGGAATATAAGGATGATGCAATCAGAGCGAGCACACGGCAGTTTGCCCGTGCGCTCGAGCACATGGGCGTGCGGCATGGGTATATTTCATCGCACCAGCTGCAGCGAGGCGAATTGCGCAATGGGAACTACCGGATTCTTCTTCTGCCGCACGCGATCGCCCTGGCGGAGCGTGAAGCTGCAGAGGTTCGTGAGTTTGTCGCGCGCGGTGGAGTGGTGATTGCCGATAGCGAGCCGGGTGTGTTTGACGAGCACGGCCGACGGCTGGCAAAACCCGCTCTGTCGGACCTCTTGCCAGCCGCGCCCAGCCGTTCCGGCGCAAGCTTTACGTTCGGCCAAGGCAAGGCGGTGTACCTCACCTCGGCCAATGGCTATGACCGCCAGAACATCCGGCGCCTGTCGCGAATTCTCGATAGGGCTGGTGTGAAACCACCTTTCGCCGTCCTGCGCACCGACGGGCAACCAGCCAGCGATGTCGAGACCCGGATCTTCAACAACGGCGAGCTGACAATCTTGAGCCTCCAGCGCGATCATCGCCCTCCGTCAAACTCCGACGACCGCGAGACCGTAGTGCTGGCAATGCCACGGATGTTCAATGTCTATGACCTCCGGGAACAACGGGTGCTCGGCAGCATCGACCGGCTGGAGCTCGAACTGGATGCGATCGATCCGGTTCTGCTGACGCTGTCGGAAAGGCCGATCGCTCCCCCTTCGATTGACGGAACTCGGCGGGCACATCCGGGTGAAGTAGTCGAATTCCATATTGGATCGAACTCACCGGCAGCGCATGGGGTCATTCACCTCGATGTCATCGACCCCGACGGCAGCACAACTGACTATTATTCCAGAAACCTGCTCACAAGCGGCTCATTGACGACTTATACTCTGCCGCTTGCCTTCAGCGATAAGATCGGGACCTGGAAGCTTCGAGCCACGGATTTGCCGAGTGGCCAGACCGTAACCGCCGAGTTGCAGGTCGACCCCTAATCGGCTGAACAAGAGCAGGCAACCAGTGCGGATTTTTTACGTTTGTCGGCGTGTCCCGTTCCCGCCGGACCGCGGCGATAAAATAGCGGCGTTTAATACGATCCGCCACCTCGCCGCGCGGCATGAGGTGCACGTCTTCTGTCTCGGCGACGGGGCGCAGGATGTGGCCAACATTTCGGGCCTGCAATGCCATGTAAACAGCATCATTGCCGCTCCAGTCACCGAGGTGACAATAAAGTTGCGAGCACTCAACGCCTTGGCCACCGGATCACCGCTCTCGGTGGCCGCCCTAAATGAAGGGAGGCTGCATCGCGCAATTCAGCAGAAATTCACCGAGCTGCGACCTGACCTTGTCATCGTCTACAGCTGCAATATGGCGCAGTTTGCCAAGCACCTGCCCGATGTGCCGCGAATCATGCATTTTGGCGATCTAGACTCGATGAAATGGCAGCTTTATGCCGAGCAATCGGCGCCGCCGTCGCGATGGATCTACTCGATCGAAGGTCGGCGGCTGCTCGCCTATGAGCGGCAGATTGCGCACGACTTCTCGCATGCGCTGGTTCACACCGAGGCCGAAAAACGCGACTTCGAGCGGCTGATCCCGGGCGTGCCAGTAAGCGTCGTCAGCAATGGCGTCGATCTCGACTACTTCCGCCCGGCCGGCGCAATCAAGCAACCGGGATCGTTGGTCTTCACCGGGGTCATGGATTACCGGCCGAACGTCGATGCCGTCGCCTGGTTCTGCGACGAGATCCTGCCGATTGTTCAGGCGGAGGTTCCGACAGCCACCTTTACGATTTGCGGCAGCCGCCCGGCTTCGGTGGTTCGCCGGCTGGCCCGCCGACGCGGCATAACGGTGACCGGCTGGGTGCCCGACGCACGCCCCTA
>JAFASL010000382.1 GCA_019244535.1 Alphaproteobacteria bacterium | reverse complement strand
CCGCCGGGGCGAAGCACACGATAGATCTCAGCAAACACCTGACTGAGTGTCGCCTTATCTGGTAGATGCTCAAGAAAATTTGATGTAAACACTATGTCAATAGCATTGTCGTTGGACACTCGCGCAAGATCAGTAGCTGATGTAGCGTGAAATTCAACATTATCTGCTAAGAATTGTGGTGTATCGGGATTAAGATCTATTCCATACTTTTTGCCGGCCTGGATGTTATTGATGAATTCTCCATACCCACAACCAACATCCAGCACAATATCGTTGCGCCCTACATATTTCTGAAAAAAATCTTGGCATAGGACAGGCCAGATCTTGTACTTGCTTATTAGCTCCGCGTCGCTGAATCGGTGACGATAGAGCGCTGCCAACTCCTTCATATGCGCCTCCATCCTCCAGATATGGTATCTTTGCCGTTGATGAGGAAAGTGTCAAAAACCGCATAATGGTGTCACGTTCCGCCACGTTTACGTTATCTATTCCTCTATTACCTAGTCGTTCATGATACAAGATATCGATCGGCGCTATCCTTAAAAGCCGGGGGTAAGCCGGTTCAAAAGCGCGCCTTGTTTCGGGCAAGTGGCTTCGATACCCTTGGCGGCGGCATATCAGGGGAGAGCCTCGGATGGCGATCATCGTTGGTAGCGGCGACTTCAAATACCGCATCGTCGAGGATTGGGCGAAATTGCCGGACGGCTGGTCGTTCAAGGAGGTCGGGGCGGTGGGGGTCGGCGCCAAGGACAATGTCTATGTCTTTAATCGCGGCGAGCACCCGGTCATGGTGTTCGACCGCGAAGGAAATTTTCTGCGCTCCTGGGGTGAGGGCCAGTATCCGCGGGCGCACGGCGTCCATATGGGGCCGGACGATTCGATTTACCTGACCGACGATGGCGGGCATTTTGTCCGCAAATGCTCGTTCGATGGCAAGGTCCTGCTCGAGATCGGGGTGCCCGGCAAGCCGGCGCCCTATATGAGCGGCGAGCCGTTCCACCGCTGCACGCATACCGCGCTGTCGCCGAAGGGCGAGATCTACGTCTCCGACGGTTACGGCAACGCCAAGGTGCACAAATACTCGCCGGACGGCAAATTGCTGACGTCGTGGGGCGGCCCCGGCACCAATCCCGGCGAGTTCAATATCGTGCACAATATCTGCACCGACGCCGATGGCTGGGTCTATGTCGCCGATCGCGAGAACCACCGCGTGCAGGTGTTCGACCGCAACGGCAAATACGAGACGCAATGGAACAATCTGCACCGGCCGTGCGGGCTCTACATGGACTACACGCGCCACCCGGTCTGCTATATCGGCGAGCTCGGGCCGGTGCAGCCGGTCAACCGCAACAGCCCCAATCTCGGACCCCGTGTCAGCATCGTCGACCACCAGGGCAAATTGCTGTCGCGGTTTGGCGACATGCATGCCGGCACGGCGCCGACCGCGTTTCTCGGCCCGCATGGGCTCAGCGTCGACTCGCGCGGCGACCTTTATGTCGGCGAGGTGTCGTGGACCCAGTGGCCGCAATTCTACCCGGACACGCCACGCCCGGCCTACATCCGCTCGTTGCAGAAATACGAGCGCGTGCACTGAGTTACGCTCTTCGTCGTCATTCCCGCGAAAAGCGGGAATCCAAACGCGGCACGGCCGGGAGCGTTGTCCTGGACCCCCGCTTCCGCGGGGGCGACCAATAACCCCGGCATCTGAGGGAGAACGCAGATGGCAGAGATTGTCGGCACCGGCGACTTCAAGTATCGCATCATCGAGAATTGGGCGAAATTGCCCGAGGGCTGGTCGTTCAAGGAAGTTGCCGCGGTCGGCGTCGACAGCAAGGACAATGTCTACGCCTTCAATCGCGGCGAGCACCCGGTCATGGTGTTCGGTCGGGACGGCACCTTCCTGCGCTCCTGGGGCGAGGGCCAGTATCCGCGGGCGCATGGCGTGCATATGGGGCCGGACGATTTGATCTACCTGACCGACGACGGCGGCCATTTCGTGCGCAAATGCTCGCTCGACGGCAAGGTGCTGCTCGAGATCGGCGTACCGGGGAAGCCGGCCGAGTATATGAGCGGTGAGCCGTTTCATCGCTGTACCCACACCGCCCTGTCGCCGAAAGGCGAAATTTACGTCTCGGACGGCTACGGCAATGCGCGCGTCCATAAATTCTCGCCCGACGGAAAATTGCTCATCTCATGGGGCGAGCCCGGCACCGGCGAGGGCGAGTTCAACATTGTGCACAACATCTGCACCGATGCCGAGGGCTGGGTCTATGTCGCCGACCGGGAGAACCACCGTGTTCAAGTGTTCGACGGCAATGGCAAATACGAGACGCAATGGAACAATCTGCACCGCCCGTGCGGTCTCTACATGGACTATACCCGCCACCCGGTCTGCTATATCGGCGAGCTCGGCCCGTCGATGGCGGTCAATCTCAGAAGCCCGAACCTGGGGCCCAGGGTCAGTATCGTCGACCACCAGGGCAATCTCTTGAGCCGGTTTGGCGATCCGCATGCGAGCCTGTCGCCCACCGGGTTTGTCGGCCCGCACGGGATGTGCGCCGACTCGCGCGGCGACCTCTATGTGGGCGAGGTCTCGTGGACGTTGTGGCCGGGCGTCTTCCCAGACAAACCGCGGCCCGACAGCCCGCGGTGCCTGCGCAAATTCGAGAAGGTGCGCTGATGGGGCAGGTCACCGTGCCGGTCAACGGCCGGTCGTATACAGTCAGCTGCGATGATGGTCAGGAGGGTCGGATCCGCCGCCTCGCGCAATATGTCGACGCCAAGGTCGGCGAGTTTGTCGGCACAGTCGGACAGGTCGGCGAGGCTCGGCTGCTGCTGCTCGCCGCTCTCGTCATCGCCGACGAGCTGTCGGACGCGAACGAAGCGGCGGCCAATGGCGGCGCCGGCGGGACGAAGCGGACCGCGGCTATTGCGGCGGAGCTGCAGACACCCTAGCTTCCCGGTTGCGGAGTGGGGCTGGGCGGTGCGTTAGGCCGCATGTTACCCCGGGGCCGATTCCTACCTCTTGGGGGCCGTCTCTGCCGGAGTCGTGGCTTCGGCACATGGTCGCCCACCTGCTACGGCGGGCCACGGAGGGTTGCACGCCGACGGCCGAGCCGGCTCCACTCCGCAAGTTATCTCCCGTCTGGGGCACCGTGTGAACATCCTGTTTTGCGGAGACGTCATGGGGCGGCCCGGCCGCGAGGCCGTCAAAAAACACATTCCGGCGTTGCGCCGGCAATTCGCGATCGACCTCGTCGTCGCCAATGCCGAGAACGCGGCAGCGGGGCGAGGCCTCACCGAGCGCCTGTGCGGTGAATTCTTCGATTCCGAAGTTGATGTCCTGACCACCGGCAACCACGTCTGGGACCAGCGCGAGTTCATTCCCTATATCGACCGTGATCCGCGCGTGCTCCGGCCGGCGAACTTCCCAAAGGGAACGCCGGGCGCCGGGTGGCGGCTGCATCCGATGGGCGAGCGGAACGTCCTGATCGTAAATTTGATGGGGCGGCTCTTCATGGATGCTCTCGACGATCCGTTTGCCCGGCTCGCAGAGCTGCTCGAACAATTCCGGCTCGGCGTCGATGCGGCGGCGATCCTTGTCGATTTTCACGCCGAGGCGTCGAGCGAAAAGATGGCAATGGGCCATTTCGCCGATGGCCGCGTCTCGGCCGTCCTCGGGTCGCATTGCCACGTGCCGACCGCCGACAACCAGATCTTTCCCGGCGGCACCGCCTACCAGACCGATGCCGGAATGTGCGGCGATTACGATTCCGTGATCGGCATGCAGAAAAAGCCGGCTGTGTTGCGCTTTGTCACCAAGATGCCAGGCGAGCGCCCGCAAGTGGCCGAAGGCGAGGCGACACTGTGCGGCATCTTCGTCGAAACAGACAACCACACCGGTCTCGCGTTGTCCGTCGAGCCAATCCGGATTGGCGGCCGCCTCGCTCCGCACCTGCCGCAACGCTGAGCCTCCGAGTTCCTGGCTTCTTGTTCGCCATCCGCGATCGCCTGCTGCCCGGTGGACTTGGCAATGTCGTCCAGGCCTTCGCCCACCGGAACTATCGCATTTATGCAAGCGGTAACGCCGTCTCGCTGATCGGCGTGTGGATGCAGCGTGTCGCGGTCGGCTGGCTAGCCTGGACCTTGACCCATTCGGGCGCCTGGCTCGGTGTCATCTCGATGGCGGAATTCTTTCCGGTCGTGTTTTTGAGCCCGCTCGCCGGGGCTCTGGCGGACAGGCGCGACCGGGTCGGCATCATCCGGGTGACGCAGATTGCCGGCAGCATCGAAGCAACCTTGCTCGCGGTTCTCGTCTATACCGGCGCGATCACGATCGAGCTGCTATTCGGATTAACCCTGCTTCTCGGCGTCTTCAACGCGGTCGCGCAGCCGTCTCGGCTGGCGCTGATCCCGACCCTGGTCGATCGCGCTGCATTGCCTTCGGCGTTGGCGACCAATGCAATCATCTTCAATTCCGCGCGCTTTCTCGGTCCGGCGGTCGCCGGCATCGTCATCGCCAAGGTGAGCGTCGGCGCCGCGTTCGCGGTCAACGCCGCGACATACATCGTCTTTCTCGTCGCGATGACCAATTTGCGCGGCATCCCGGCATTGCCGGTCGCCGCGACACAGAGTGTCCTCAAGGCCTCGGCTGAGGCGTACAGTTACGCTAGTCGCCATCCCGGCATCGCGCCGATGTTGCTG
>JAFASL010000336.1 GCA_019244535.1 Alphaproteobacteria bacterium | reverse complement strand
CAGAAACAGCTCCTCACGCTGCTCAGCGCCGAGGAAATCGGCATCACCCTTTCCGAAGAAGACCAGCTCGACCCGGAACAATCGACCTCAGCGATTGTCGTGCACCATCCCCAGGCCAAGTATTTCTCGGTGTAGCGTGCGGATCGGTAGGCGCTCGAACGCTCGCGGCGGCTGCTCACCCAAAAAAAGACATAATGGATTGGTAAAGGTGACGACTGGGCATTGCGGCTTGTTGACCGTTTATCTTTCCTCTATTTAGTAACTGAGGAGCACAGATTTGCTGATTTGTCGCCCGGAACAGTCATGATCAGCCCGCGTTTTCGCTGTTTTGACGGATGGTCATCGG
Organism: Alphaproteobacteria bacterium; assembly: GCA_019244535.1. GTDB lineage: Bacteria > Pseudomonadota > Alphaproteobacteria > ATCC43930 > CGMCC-115725 > AP-15. The sequence continues at coordinate 5,565 of JAFASL010000336.1, read as the reverse complement.
CAAGAGCCGAGGATTTTGGCGGCATGGCCAAGGGTAATGGCTGTTCTTTCGCTGCATTTAACAGCGAGATCAGCGAGCGGCGTTCGTAGAAGCACATTCTGGGACGGAGACAGCAGGACAGAGTCCGGACCGCTCAACAAGCGTCGGCGAGCGAAAAGGCTGGTTGATCGGCCTCCTCGGCAGGCCCCTGAAAACGGGGGGCCGAGGCGCGGTGCATGGGCGCCGGCTTAACGGTCGGCGCATCCGAGACAATCGCCACCGTGGCGGACAGCTCGACCCGGTTGCGGCCTTTTTCTTTGGCTCGATAGAGGGCTTGGTCGGCGGCCTTCAGCACCGCTTGCGGGTTGTCGCCGGCGTCCGGGAAGACCGCCACGCCGATCGACACGGTGATCCGCGGCAAATTCTTCTCCAGGTAGCGGACGACGATGTCTTCGACTTTGCTACGGAGCTGCTCGGCGCGACGTGCGGCCGCGTCTGCATCCGCTCCGGGCAGGATGACGACGAATTCCTCGCCGCCAAACCGGCAGGGGATGTCCTCGTTGCGGAACAGGCTCTCCAGGCAATTCCCGACTGCGCGCAACACCATGTCGCCGGCATCGTGTCCGTGATTGTCGTTGTACTTCTTGAAATGATCGACATCGATAGAAAGGATGCTGATATGTTGGCCGGCCCGCGCTGCGCGTGAAAATTCGCGCCGGCACGTCTCCAGCATGTAACGCCTGTTGAATAATCCGGTCAGCACATCGCGTATCGACTGATCGCGCAACTGATCGCGGAGTTTGACATTCGCTATGGCCAGGCTGATCTGCTCCGCGCAGACAAGCCCCAACCGGCGCTGTTCGGCGATCGCTTCCTTGCGCGGTTCGCCGTTCTCTGACGCGAATTCGAGATGCAGCAATCCGATTGTCTCACCGTGCGCAAGGATCGGAATGCAGCAATATTCACTCTCAACCGACGGATCGAGATGCGAGCACCGGAAATCGATCTCGGTTTCGCCAAAGGCATAGGGCCGTCCGCGCCGCAAGCCCCAGCAATCGTCCGGGTGCATTGCCGGCGTCATCTTCCCGCCGTTCCAGGCCTTGGCGCTTTCCAGCACGTCCCGCGAATTCGCATAGATATAGAGGCTGCCCGCGCAGCCGGGAAGCAATCGGCCGAGAAATTCGGCGACCATCTGATAGAGCTCGCCCAGTGTATTGCAGGACTGGAGCCATTCGTTGAGATCGGAGAGCAATCGTGCTTCGCGATTGAGCTTCTGACGGTCCACCAATGTCGTGTGGAATACCTCTACGGCCTTCGCCATCTCGGCAAATTCGCGAGCACGCTGCCGTCCATCCATTGCGAAGTCGAGCTCGCCTTGCGCGAGGTGGAGCATCGAATCCCGCATGCGCAGCACCGGCGCTAGAAGCGCGGTCTTGACGAACAGGAGGCCGCCGCCCAGCGCCGCGGCACCGAGCAAGGCGACGGCCGACAAGATTGCCAAAAAATACCGCTCGTCCGCTTCGACCCGGGTGCGCGCTTTTGCGATTTCCTGCTCGTACGCGTGCGCGACCGTGTGCAGATTGTTGTTGAGCGCAGTTCTGACGGAGCGGTTTGCATCATTATCACCAAACGCGCGGGCCGCGGTCGTGCTCTCTTCCTTGCCCAGGCGCACCAACTCGGTGCGAAAGCGCACGAATTGGTCGATGCGCTCCGCCAGATCTTCGATGTTGGATTGCTGCGAGGCAATGGCGTCGGCTTTCCATGCGCGCGCCACATCCTGCAGCTCGCCGAGCTGACGGACGAGGTTGTTGGCGAACGGCTCCGCTGCTCCCCAATCCGCGGACATGTAGATGCCGCGCGACTCCATGACGACGGCGTAGACCAATCCATTGACGCGCTCGAGATTGATCGTGCCCCGGGCCACGCGATCAAGGGCCGCGTCGTCCCGGCGCGACAGCTCGACAGCCAGCAATGCGAGCGCGACACCAAGGACTGGGAGCAATCCAAGAAAGGCAATGATGGAATAGAGCCGGGTTTTGAGGCTATATCCGCCCGGTCCGGGTGAAAGGTTCCGAAACAGCGATCGGGTTTCGAGGAGAGTCATTGCAGATGCAATCAGGCTTTCGGCAGACCGGTTTTAGTAGCGTCGCTGCCCCGCCAAGCCGGCGATGCGCCAGCTGAGTTGGCTACAGCTTATTCGCGACAATGCTGAAGGTTGTGCTGAGCCGCGTACCGGTGAGGGCAAATGAGGCGATCGCCGCTACCGCAATCAGTGCGGCGATCAACGCATATTCCACTGAGGTAACGCCAAGCTGATCAGAAAGTAATCTTTGGAACGCGCGCATGCGAGAACCGTTCGGGGAACCGAGATCAGATCAGCGTAAACGTGGAAGATTAATTTTTACCTTACCGAGTGTTTTCTCTTTGAACAAAACTGCCGCTTGCCAGCCGGAAATCGGTCTCCGAACTAGCTGCCGATCGCCGATCGGTACGATCATTTTGCCGATTGGCCATAGCGCAAGGCCAGCAAGCTTCAGATGCGCCCAGGCGAACGGCAGGCCGATGATCGTTATCGCGAGACCGAGCGCGATGATCAGATGGGCGAGGGCGAGCCACCAGCCGGCCAATAAAAGCCAGATCAGATTGCCGAGCGTGCCGAGCGGACCGGTCCCGACATCCTTCTGCCCGATGTAGTCGCCACGATTGACCGCCTCGTGTCCAAACGGCAGCAAAGCATATATGGCGATGTTGGAGGCTGCGCGCGCCCACGGTATGCCGACAATAGTGATCACCATCAGAATGGCGGCCAGCAGCCACAGTGCAGCCATCCAGACGCCGCCGGTGACGATCCACAGGACATTGAGCAGCAACCGCAGCAGAGGCATCGCTATTGCGGCTTTTCGAGGTCCTCTATCGCGGCTCTGAGAAAGCGCGCAGCTTCGCCGCCGGTGACCGCACGATGATCGAAGGTCAATGACAGCGGCAAAATGCGGTGGTTGGCGAGTTTTCCGTCCGTGACTACCGGCCGCTGCCATATCCTCCCGGCACCAAGGATTGCGACTTGCGGCGGGACGACGACGAGCGCCGCAAAGCGGCCGGCAAACATGCCGAAATTGGATAATGTGATGGTCTGACCGCGTAATTCGGCGACCGGCACCTTGCGGGCTCGGACGTCGCTCTTCATCGCTTCGATCCCGCGGCGGAGATCGGCTGCGTCCCGGCCGCCAATATTGCGCAGCACCGGCACGAACAGCCCGTCTTCGGTATCGACCGCCAGGCCGAGATCGATCTGCTGCAGCACGCGCCGCTCCATCGTCCGGCCGTCATACCAGGCGTTGAGGCCCGGCGAAACCGCGCAGCCGGCAACGATTGCACGTGCCAGTCTGATCGTGATGTCGCTTCGCTCCGGCCAAGCCTCAATGTCGGCTTCGTCCGAAACCGTCGCGGGCACGACTTCGGCATGGGAGCGCGCCATGTTGATGGCCATCGCGCGGCGCACCCCGGCAAGCGGCTCGACCGGGCCGGCTTCGGTCTGCGCGCGCGCCGCCCGCTCTACGTCGGCGCTGGTCACCGTGCGGTGGGGGCCGCTTGCCGTAACCTCCACCAGATCGATCCCGAGCCGCTGCGCCAAGGCGCGAACGGCCGGGGCCGCCCTGACCGCGACCGGCTGCTCCGCCGATCGTGGAACCGGCAGCGTCGGGGCAGGAGAGAGCTCACCGACGATCGTGCCGGTGTCAATGCGAGGGCCTTCCTCGAACTCGACCAGAGGACCGCCCACCTTTACACGTTCACCCGGCTGCACGCATAGCCGCGCGATTTTGCCGTCTTGCGGTGACGGCACTTCGACTACTGCCTTCTCGGTCTCGACTGAGACGAGCGGCTGGTCGGCGACGACATGGTCACCTTCGCCGACATGCCAAGCGACAAGCTCGGCTTCCTGCAGTCCCTCGCCCAGATCCGGCAGAACAAAGACACTCATGGACTTGTCCTGAAGAAAGAGCTCACCACGGAGAACACAGATGGCAGCCGGCCCGTCATTGCGACGAGCGGAGCGACCAAGCAATCTAGCCAGGCAAAAGATTGCTTTGCTGCGCTCGCAATGACACCTCCGTACCTCTGGGTCCTCGGTGCTCTCCGTGATTCATTACTGATATGCCAATACACGGTGTACAGCGTCGAGGATCCGGGCTTCACTCGGCAGGTATTGTTGCTCGAGGCGCGGCAATGGCATCACCGTGTCCCACCCGGCGACCCGCTCGATCGGCGCGAGCAGTGAGACGAGACCTCGTTCGGCGATGCAGGCGGCGATCTCGGCCCCAATCCCACCAGTCAGAGGCGCCTCGTGTACGATTACGCAACGCCCGGTCTTGGCGACCGACGCAAGTAGGCCGTCGCCATCGAGCGGCTTCAACGTCGCCACATCGACGACCTCTGCGCTGACCCCCTCGGCTTCAAGCCGATCGGCGGCGGCCAAGGTCTCCTTTGTCATGGCGCCCCAGGTGATCAGCGTGATGTCGGTTCCCTCCCGCAATACGAAGCAGCGGTCGAGCGGCAGAGCCGCTCCGTCATCCTCGACCGTTTCGCGCGTGGCGCGGTAAAGCCGGGTGGGTTCGAGAAAAATAACGGGGTCGGGGTCCCGAATCGACGCCAGCAGCAGGCCGTAGGCGCGGGCTGGCGAGGACGGGATCACGACTCGCAGACCCGGAATATGGGCGAACATTGCCTCCGGGCTCTCGGAATGGTGCTCGACGGCGCGGATGCCGGCGCCGTAAGGCGAGCGCACAACCATCGGGCAGGTCAGCCGCCCCCGCGTGCGGGTGCGCAATCTGGATGCGTGGTTCGCCAGCTGATCGATCGTCGGGTAGATGAAACCGGCGAACTGGATTTCCGAGACCGGCCGGAAGCCTTGTGCGGCGAGCCCGACTGACATTCCTGCGATGAGCCCTTCGGCAAGCGGTGTGTCGAGTACACGGTCGCCCCCGAAGCGGTCGAGCAGCCCTTCTGTGGCGCGAAATACACCGCCTTCAGCTCCGACGTCTTCGCCGACAATAAGGACCGAGGGATCATCGGCCATCGCGCGAGCGAGCGCCAGGTTGACGGCCTGGACAAGAGTGATTTCTGGCATCGCGACCTCACTTCCCCGCTTGCTCGAGCGCGGCCCGGCGCTGGTCGGCGAGATCCTTTGGCAATGCCTCGTAGGTGAAGTCGAAGATTGTCTCCAGACTTTGCGGCGGCGTGGTGAGATAGGTTTCGGCCGCCCGCTCGATCGTCAGGGTGATGTCGGCCAGGAGCCTCTCCTCATCGGCCTTGCCCCACATGGCGGCGGAGACGAGATAATTGCGCAGCCGGGCGATCGGCTCTTCCGCCCAGCGCGCACTGACCTCCGCGCCGCTGCGATAGCGGCTCGCATCATCAGCGGTGGTGTGATCGCCGAGGCGATAGGTCAGCGCCTCGATCAGATGCGGGCCGCCGCCCGCACGCGCCTTGGCGATGGCGCGCTCCATTGCCTCGCGCACGGCAATGACGTCATTGCCGTCGACCTGCTCGCCGTCGAACCCTGCGGCGATTGCTTTCTGCGCCAAGGTC
>JAFASL010000565.1 GCA_019244535.1 Alphaproteobacteria bacterium | reverse complement strand
GTCGCATCGGCTGTCAGTCCATCCCAGACGGGTGGCAACTCCTTCAGCACTGAACCGTCGCGATCGCGTTGAAGCGCCATGTCCGAGGTCACCCGCGCGAGACCGTTCGCTCCGGGAAAATAGCCGTAGAGATTGTCGAAACTGCGGTTCTCGGCATAGATAACGACGATGTTCTCAATGCTCTCGATCCCCGCCCCACTGGCCGTCGGGACCAGGCCGGCAGTTATCGACGCCAGCACAGTGACGATCAAAATGGATGGTTTCACGACTTCCCCTAGCGCCCTTGGTCACTCAAGGCTCGGATTTAGCTCTGCCACCGTTTCAGTTTTGTGACACAAGGGACCTGCCCCTTACGCCGGAGCCGGGAAACGATCGATCCAATGCCGCGCGATGTCCTCGCGGCGGCATACCCAGACCCGCGGGTGCCCGAGAATATATTGTAGAAATTGGATCAGCGCCTTGGCTCGGCCGGGATGACCGGTGAGCCGCATGTGCAACCCGACCGACATCATCCGGGGGCGCTCAGCACCCTCTTCGTAGAGCAGATCGAAGCTATCGCGCAGAAAGGCGAAGAAATCCTCGCCCGAGCCGAACACGCCGCGGCCGAATTTCGAATCGTTGGTGGTCAGCGAATATGGCACGACGAGGTGCGGCCGGTCGCCGACCCGCACCCAATAGGGCAGCTCGTCATTGTAGGTGTCGCTGTCGTAAAGAAACCCGCCATGCTCGACCAATAATCGGCGGGTGTTTTCGGAGGGCGCATAGCGGCAATACCAACCGGCCGGGGTTTTGCCGGTGGTCTGCCGGATCAGCTCGACGGCGGCTGCGATCTGCCTTCGTTCTTCGGCCTCCGAGAGGCCGGGGTGGTTGATCCAGCGATAGCCGTGGCTGCAGATGTCCCAATTGCTTGCAGCGATCGCTGCCGCGGCCGGCGGATTAGCTTCGAACGCCTTGGCGCAGCCGAAAATCGTCACCGGCACGCCGAAGCGAGTGAAGATCCGATGCAGGCGCCAGAAACCGACCCGCGCGCCGTATTCGAACATGCTTTCGGCAGCGAGGTCGCGGCCGGTCACGCCTAGATCAGCGCCCAGCATCTCGGTCAGCCCGCCTTCGGAAACCCCGTCTCCGGCAGGGTAGGAGAGCTCCGAGCCTTCCTCGAAATTGATCACGAAATTGACGGCAATACGGGCGTTTCCAGGCCATTGGGGATGCGGCGGCTCCGCACCGTAGCCGACGAAATCGCGTGTCATCTTGCCTCCGTTTCCGGATCGCGCTCGATGGAGCCCGGATACCAGTCCTCTTGACAAATTTCTCCCCAGGAGTATGGGCATGTGCCCGGCAATCGCTTCGCCGCCTCGGCTTCGCCGTACCGTTGAAGCCCCAGCGCAGCGCGTCGGCGGGCGTCCCCGTACAGCTTTTCGAGCGTGCCCTCAACCTCACGCCGCAACGTCGGTGTGAGTTTGTCGAACAGCTCCTGCCGCGCGGCGACTATCGTTTCCATCCAGTCGAACCTTGGTTGCCCCGCCGGCGAATATGCGAGCTTTAAAAAATGCTCGATGATGCGGCGGATCTGGCTGCGGACCGCGTCGCGCTCGCTTTTGCCCAAATCCTCGATCTCCTCCGCAACATGCTCGCGGTCGAACCGGTTGTCAGAGACCGGCATGGTTCGCAACACCTCGGCTTGGTGCTGCGTCCAGGCATAGAAATCATCTTCGTAACGTGGGCCGTCCGGCATCGAAGTCCCTCAGAGCAGCTTTATATCATGCCGAGGTCGGCACCAATCCGCCGCTGCAGCAGTCGTGCGCGCGGCGTCCTCTTCGAGCATCAGCCCTTTTTCGACCAGCTGCCGCGCCGCCGCTGTGATCGCCGCGACGTAAGCTTCTGCGTCACTGTAGCGTTCGAGGATCGATCGTCTCGGATCGCCGGTTATGCGTCGCTCCTCCGGCGTCTCGGGCAATGGAATATAGCTGCCGGAGAATTCGTGCATCGCTCCGTGGCCAAACCCGCGCGACCGCAGGTTCCAGCCACAATAGGTGCCGAGCGGGGCCTCCACCATCGGCGTCCTGACCCCGGCGATGTCATTGCCGTCTGCATCGACGGCCGGCACGAGCACCGTATAGCCTTCGCCCGGCACGATTTCCGGCGGCTCCCTCAACACCCCGCGCTCCGCTTCGGGGCCGAAATCCAGCAGCGGCAGCGAATTGGGCTCGTGCGGGACGGCGACGCCGGGAATGGCAGGGAATTGCCGGCACCATTCCGCATACGAAACCAGTGTCGCGTCGGCGCGGTGCGGGATGCGGCTGTCAGGCGGCGGGATGCCGTCCGTCACCCAGCGGTCTATCGCGTCGATCATCGCGCGGAACAGCATCGAGGTCGCAACGGTATTGAGAAAATTTTGGCGGATGCCGCGCTCCAGCGGCCTCGCGATCGGGTCGGCGAAATGCTGCGAGCTGGCCCAGAAATAAACGCGCACGCCGGGCGGCTGCGGCAGGTCATTGCCGCGGGTGTCGGTATGCACGAGCGAGCCGCGCCGCTGCCAGTATTCGGTTGCGGTCTGCGTGTGGATAACGAGAGGATCGGTCTCGGGGCGTTTCAGGATCGCGTCGCGCCGGCCGGTGAGGTGGTCCGTCGTTTCGGCATAGGAGAACGGGAAGGTGTCGGCCGGGTTGAAATGGTCCTCGTATTGCTGGCCACCCGACACAACCGCGTTCGCAAAGCGGTGATTGAGCCATTTGCGCCCGGCTCCGCAACATGCGGCAGAACGCCGTCGAACACCTTGCGCCCGGAGGCGTCAGCGTTGAAGCCGCGATAGACGAAATCGCGGATGCACCGGCCGGTCTGCGACCGGCCCCAGGCATAGGCCTTGTCGATCGTCCCGAGGCGGGCGGCATCTGGGTCGGAATACCGCAAGAAGCTCACAAAATCGCGCACCGCCGCGTGACCCAGCCCGAGCACGAGCGGGTCACGTCCGGTATAGACCAGCTCGTAGATCCAACCCGGCTCAAATCCGGCGGGGATATGTATGTGCGTGTCGGACGGAATGATCGCTTGCTCAGCACCCTGATTGTCGAGGCCAGCCCCGCGCTCGACGCGCGCGAAACGCCAGCTCTCAGGCGGCAGCGGGATCCGCGGGTCGTCGGGATAGCGCCGGCGCGTAAGACGTGCCTCGCGCGGGTCCAGCGACACCGCCGGATGGCTGCGCGTCGAGGCATGGCCACTCAACGGATATGTCGTGATCCCGCGGCGGTCAGGGATGTACTCGACCCGGACGGGCCCAGTGACCGCCGGGACGGTCGGGAGGTCGAGCACCATCCGCCCGTTCCCGGGTAGTAAGTCGCCTTGCCAAGCGAGCCAGACGATCGCGTAACCGCGGCGCATCAGAAAGCCGTTCCCGGCGTGCTCAAATGTCCGAGGGTCGTTGGACGCCGGCGCGTCATTGAAGAATTGCAAGATCCGCTTGTTGCCGCGATTGCCGTAGTCGAAAAAGATCCGCCGGTTGCCGCGCTCCGGGTCGACCGGCTTCAGGATTGAGAAATCGCCGGCAAACCGCACGAGCCCCATGGCATCGACCGGTGCCTGGTCGATGTCGGTGATGCCCTTTTGCGCGGGCACGTGCGGATCAACCGCAAAATGCGCCCTTCCGACGAGCCGTTCATACGCCCCAACAGCGCCGAATTCGTGCCCGTCGGCAAAAGGGAACCGCTCGGCAACCGAAAATTCCACCCGATTGGTCGTACCCGCCATTCCCGGCTCCCCTCACCCTGCGGCCGCTACTTCGAGGATCGTCAAGGCGAGTGCCTGGGCGCGCGGAACGAGGGTGTCGATGCGGCACCATTCGTCGTCGCGGTGCGCGTTGCCGCCAACCGGTCCGGTGCCGCACAGGGTCGGCGTGCCGAGCGCGGCCGTAAACCCGCTATCTGCCGAGCCGCCGGTCGGCTCGCCCGAGACCTGGAAGCCGAGACCCGCCGCCGAGCGACCGTAAGCTTCCAGCAATTCGCGGCTCTTCTCATCCTGCTCGAGCGGCAGGAAATTGCCTTCGCGCAGGATGCGGCTATCACTGCCTGGCAATTCGCAGCAACTACAGATCTCGCGCACTTCGCCGAGGATCTTTTCCATGATGTTCATCGTCGGGAAGCGCACATCGATGGCGGCGGTGGCGCGGGCAGCCACGGTGTTGACCGCAGTGCCGCCCTGGACGAGGCCGACATTGACCGTTGTGCCGAGGTCGTAATCGGTCAGGCGGTGCAGCTTTTGGATCTTGCGCGCCATCGCCTCGATCGCGCTGACGCCTTGCGCATGCGCCGCGCCCGAATGGGCCGCGCGGCCGGTCACCTCCAGTTCGATGAAGGCCGCGCCCTTGCGCCTTGACACGAGATTGCCACTCGGCCGGCCGGGCTCGGAATTAAATACGGCGCGCGCATTCTTGGCTTCGGTTTCGATGACCGCGCGTGACGACGGCGAGGCGATCTCCTCGTCCGAAGTGTAGAGACCGGTCAGCGGGCACGGCGCACCGAACCGATGCAACGCTTCGAGGACGAAGGTGTTCATGACGAGACCCGCCTTCATATCGGCGACTCCGGGCCCGAAGGCCTGTTCCCCGTCGATCCGGAACGGCCGCACGGCCGCGGTCCCATCCGGGAAGACGGTGTCGCGATGGCCCATCAGCAAGATCGGCCGGTTGGCTCCGCCGCTCCCGGTTACACGCGCCGCCATGCAATCGCCAAAAACTTTGTCTGGAAACGTTTCGCAAGGGATGCCCGCCGCCTCGAGCCACACCCGCAGGCGATCGCCCACGGCATCGACGCCGCGCTTGTTGTAGCTGCCGGAATCGATGTTCACGAGTTCGGCCAACAGCGCGACCATCGCCTGATGCTGCCGTCCGAGGTGATCGATGATCGCGGTCTTCGCGTCGACGCTCATGGTTTCGCTCCGACAGAGGTTTGCGGAAACAGGCGCAGCGATCATCGGCAAAGACCGTTGCCGACTCAACAACTGTGCAGGTGCAAATGACTTGGATCCATTCGATTTCTACCTGGGTGCCGGCGTGGGTCGTCGGCGCCGTCACAATGGTCATGCCGGCGATGATCGTCCTTGCGGCCTCCCGCTGGATCATTCACCGGCTGATGCGGCTGGCTGGGCGGTACAGCCCGTTCCTACAGAGATTGCTTGGGCGCAGCCAGGGCCCGGTGAGTTTGATCCTGGTTACCGTCGTTTCTGGCATTGCTCTGGCCGGTGCGCGCTTCCCATGGGAGGTGACCGCCGCGATCGGGCGTGTGCTGGCGGTGGTGTTTGTAGTCGCGATCGGCTGGGCAGCGTCGATAGCGCTCGACATCGGGGTCGAGATCTATCTGCGCCGGTTCCACACCGACACCGAGGATAATCTGCTCGCCCGCAAGCACGTGACGCAGATGCGCATATTGCAGCGGGTAGCCAGAACCTTGGTGGTTATTTTTACCGCCGCTGCTGCCTTGATGAGTTTCGACTCGGTCCGGCAATATGGCGTCAGCCTGTTCGCTTCAGCCGGGGCTGCGGGCCTGGTCCTGGGGCTTGCGGCCCGGCCTGTGCTGAGCAACCTGCTCGCCGGGATCCAGATTGCGATGACGCAGCCGATCCGGGTCGAGGACCAGGTCGTCGTCGAGGGTGAAACCGGCTGGATCGAGACGATCACCAGCACCTATGTCGTGGTTCGGCTGTGGGATTTGCGGCGGATGATCGTGCCGTTGAGCTATTTCATCGAGAAGCCGTTCCAGAACTGGACGTACGAGGGCAGCGCGCAGGTCGGCGCCGTCCTGCTCCGGGTCGGCTATGCGATGTCGGTTGACCGCGTGCGGCAAAAACTCGAAGAAATCCTGCGCCAGAGCCCGCGATGGGACGGCAAGACGGCACGTTTGGAGGTCACCGACATGACCGCGGACACTATGGAGCTGCGTGCCCTGGTCAGCGCGCGCAGTGCCGGACAGACCTGGGACCTGCGCTGCGAAGTGCGCGAAAAGCTGCTGGAGTTTCTGCAGAGCGAAGCCCACCGCGAAACGACGCCGGCATGAGTCGGCAAGATGCGGCTTTTGGCTTGGAATATCAGGCAAGGCGGCGGTTCGCGGCTCGCCCGCATAGCCGCTGCGCTCGAGCAGCATGCGGCCGACATCCTGGTACTTTCGGAGTACCGCGGCGGGGAAGCCAGCAGACGTTTACGCGCGGCGCTCGAGATCCTCGGCTACCGACATCAGACCGCACTCGCCCCACCGGCGGGACGCAGCGGTGTGCTGATCGCCGCCCGCTGCTCATTCCGTGACCACGGCGCGGTCGGCGGCTGTTTGCCTGAGCCGTATCGCATGGTCGGCGCGGTGTTTCCTGCGTTCCGGCTGGTCGGAATTTACATGCCGAACCTGCTGGCGAAAATGCCCTACTGGGAGGAGCTGATCAAAACCATGCGGGAGAGCGGCGAGCCTGCTCTCGCCGTCG